>NZ_QFGB01000026.1:0-55766 GCF_004369245.1 Pelotomaculum sp. FP
TCGCCTTAGCTGTTCACAATAAATGAATTGAGGCTTATTGGTTTTCCTGTTCCGTGAGCAATATTTATTAATTCTATGTAAACAAGAGAATAAGGGGAGTAGACTCTAAAATTAGGGGTTTAAACCGCGTAGCAGGTATGGGCTGTTAACAGATTTGTCCTTGGAGCAGTAAAATGATGACCAACCTCATGAGCTAATACACACCTGTATTCTACGTTATTCTCGTCAAGCTCCTCGTCGATAATAATAATGCTTTTAAGACCGTCTCTTATATAAAGGCCAAGGGCTTTTTCAGGAGTATTTCGTAGTGGATAATAAAAGAGGTCAATATTTTCGGAATCAATTAGCCGCCATAGGTGTTCGGTCTTGTTATCCATTATCCCTCCAATTTATGGAACTATAGTTTTTAGTAATAAAACTACCGTTTTTACGGTAGTTTTTTTTGATACTGACTTTTATATTAATAACGGTATTGTAAGCGGCAAAAAGATTATATTTATCCAATTATTTTTTGTTTGATCCGATAGATCTGCATGTCATGCTTAGTGACTTTGTTGGCAAGATATTCAATATTGTATTCCAGATTATCAAGCCGCTGTAATACTTCTTTTTTCAAGTCAGTAAGTTCTTTTCCTAGTTCTTCTTGACCACCGCGAAGCTCATTTTGACCATTCCGAAGCTCTTCTTGACCATTGCGTAATTCTTCGATTGCCGCGACAGTGTTTCCGCTAATACGGATAAGCTGCTCCACCATCTCTTCGATGTGCTTAAGGCGTTCTTCGCTCATTATATATCATCCTTCCTTTGTTTCCTTTTTTCGCTTGTGCCTGGATGCCTTTATTGCATCCTTAACGATAGCCTGCAATTCAGGGGAGAGTGGGCGCATCTCTTCGCGGCCTTCTGCTTCAGCGACCAGGACGATGTTGTTGAGATCGATATCGTATGAAACATCATTCTCATGGAGCATAAATTCTTGATGCTCATGCTGATTATGCTTATATATAGGATGTTGTTCTTCTGCTTTGTAATCTTCAATTTTCCATTCATCTAATACAGTGTTTAAGACCTGCAATTGCCTTGGTGATAACTTTTTTATCTTTTCTAATACTTGACGTATTTCAGGTGGTAGTTCTTTTAATTGCTCGGAAAAAAACTCAGCTGGAGTGAGCCCAAGAGCGTTTATGTAGCGAATTAACACAGAACTTGGTATATCAATGGTTCCATTTTCCCATCTTGTAATAGTAGGTTGTGTTACACCCATTAAATCTGCCATGTGTGCAACAGTAAACCCCTTTATTTTTCTAGCCTCTTTCATTCTCCAACCAATGTCCATTTCATACCTCATATACAATATACGTTTCATGTATATATTAGCTTATTTTAAGCGAGAAAAATACTTCCTTAAAGGTATATTTTTATTTGACAATAATACGTCATGTGTATATACTTATAATGTATATATTGGGGGTGTAGATATGAACTTTAGACGTATTAAACAGGCTAGATTAAAACTTGGTATAACTCAAAAAGAACTTGCTCTTCGAGTTGGATTATCACAAGCGGAAGTAAGCCGTAAAGAAAATGGAATTACTTCTATGGATGTGGATGACTTAAAAACCTTTGCAAATGCCTTAGGCGTTTCAATAGCTTATTTTCTTGAAGGCCCCAAAGCTAAGGCGGTAGGGGAGTGATTTCAATTAACCCCCCCGAACATGCAAAAAATTTCGTTGGCAGCACTCACACTTGTCAATGACATCGTTGCAGGAGGTTTCCTATGTCACGCAAATCTCGTTGCGAAACCATAAAGATCATAACTCATAATGTTCCAACTGATTTTGAATATAGCGTTCTGGAAGCCGTAAGCCATGGGCAACAATCCATGATACGTCTAATTGCTGAGTCAGTAATTAGGGAAATTAAGGAGCAGCCATGTGGAGAAGTTAAGCCGGTTGCAAGCTAATAACCATATTGCCTAACCATATTATACCATTAGACTTCATTTATTTTTAGTTTTTAAATTAATCCTTCTAACAAACTCTATTAGCTTTTCACGGTCAATAAGTTCTATACCAAATCTACTGGCTTCGTTTCGTGCCTGTTCGGTATAGCCTTGGTTTGTAACTACCATAGATTGATCACAGTCATAATACTCTTTACCTCTAAGGACTTCGCCTAAGACTTTAGCTCCGACCCGATCTTTACGTTTGCTTAATTTTTTAGCTTGAACAGCGATTTTAACTCCACCTGGCGCAGTAATAATTAAATCTGCACCATGATCTTTCTGGTAACGAGTGTGTTTGACATCATACCCAGCCTTGCTAAATTGATGACCTAACCAAATTTCAAACATTTCGCCGTTCATCTTGTCAACTTTGTCAACACCGGCTGCCCTGGCGCGGTAATTCATGATCCAATTAGGTAAAGCTTTGAGAACTGCAAGTAAAATAGCCAAGGCAAATACCCACCATAAGAGATAAAAAATTTGAAACGTTGCTTTAACAAGATCCCATGCCATTGACCAACCATTCAATTGCAAAAATATTCCTCCTTCGTTAGAGAATTTTAGTAGAATAGGCAACTTCTAAAATTCAACAATGGAGGATGGAATACCTTTTAAAAAAGGGTGATTACAACTCTATGAGTGTCAAGAAATGTAAAATTTGTGACGGAGATTCAAGGGAAAAAGATTTATGCCAGGAATGTGAACAACGAATTGTAATTTTAAAAAAGTCAATTAGAAATGCAAAAACAAGAGTCTCAAAAGCTAATTTGATACTAATAAAAACATGAGGTCAGGAGGTAAGCGTTTTGGAAAAAAAAGGCATTCTTAGACTAAAAAAGGACGGTGGCGGTTATCGGCACTATATTGAGCTGCAAAACGGCAAAGAAGATGATATTCACTGTGGTGATATGCTGGAGGTTCAATTAGGGCGGTATGTTGAAACTGAGGACTGGGGCAGAATGGAGCCGGGACCGTGGGTAGGTGGACGCTACGAATCTATCCTATGTAGCGAAAACCCAACGGCGCAACTTATAATAGGTGAATTCTATCCATGCGCCGGATTCACCGGGGAAGTAATGAGCTGCAAACTACCCTTGGGAATAACGGTGAGAAGGCCAAAAAAATAACTGCCCAAAGGCAGCTAAATAAAAACGTCTAATTAATTTTATCTAAAAGCGAGATAAAAGGCAAGTACATGACCCATTTTGAGAAGGTGATTATATTGAAAAAGCCCCAACCATTGGAGCAGAAGCTGGCTGCCGATTTGGTACCCGGCGACATGGTAGAGCATAAGGATCTACCAAACGTTAGTCTGATTGTAGTTAGTGGCCCGCATGAAGGCAATTTCGGTATAAAATATATGGTCAAGAAGCCAACTGGCGAAGTTGTGTCAGTGTTTGAGAGAAACTTAAATTTATAGGGGTGAGTTAAGATGGCAGAAGAAAGAATCATTGAAAAAATTCGCAAGTTGTTGTCGCTAACAAAAAGTAATTATCGAGAAGAGGCAGAAGCAGCCCTTCTGAAAGCACAGGAGTTAATGGCCCAGCATGGGCTAACAATGACCGAAGTTGGTTCTCAGAAGGATAAAGGTGAGGATAAGCAGGTAGTTGATACCTGTATTTCGGAAAAGCATAGAAATACTTGGTATGAGAAACGTCTTTCCGCTATTATTGGCGAGAACTTTCGCTGTCACCCCTATGTAACTCTAGGGCGAGGTATTTACTTCATCGGGTTAAAAGATGACGTAGAAATTGCAAAAGAGGTTTTTCTCTATGCTTTGGCTACTATGGTGCACCTAGCTAGTGAATATGCGAAAAGATGGCGGGCGAGCGGCCTACGAGGAATCAAAAATGACTACATGAAAGGTTTTCTTAACGGCCTACGGGACAAGTTCAAGAAACAGGTTGAATCCAAGGACTACGCCTTGGTTTTAGTCAAGGATGCCCTGGTTGTTAAAGCAGTAGAGGATAAGAAATTAAAAAAAGCCCGGGTTAGCCGGATTGCGACTGGTGAATCGGCCAGTGCTTGGCAAGCTGGATACTTCGATGGTAGAAATTTTGACGAAAAACGTAAGATGATCCGTTAATTCTTAATGTGTTAATATTGCACGTTTTGCACTACACGGGAGAAGCTGAAATGATGCAAGAACAAGAACTCATTATTGACAACTTCGCCGGCTGGGGCGGTGTGAGCAAGGGAATAGAAATGGCTACAGGAAGGGTAGTTGATATAGCCATCAACCATAATCCTGCGGCCATTGCCATACATCGAGCGAACCACACGGGTACAAAGCATTTTTGCGAGGACGTTTGGCATGTTGTCCCCAGGGAGGTTACGGGAGGACGTCCGGTGGCGCTGTGCTGGCTCTCTCCAGACTGTACCCATCATAGTAAGGCCAGGGGAGGTAAACCAAAAGAGAAAAAGATTCGCGGTCTGGCTTGGGTAGCCACAGGGATTCCCGGCAGACTACATCATCGACCGTGATGATCAAGGCAAAATATATTCCAAGGCGGCGCAAGTGGCTGGATGCGGTAATTCCGTGTCTCCTATGGTGCCAAAGGCACTGGTAAGAGCAAATCTGCCTGAATTGTGCGTGGATTATGCCGATGGTGGACAAGTTCCATGCGTGATGTAATGGTGAACACTTCAACGAAAATACGCATTATGTTAAAAATGCGACATAAGGAGGCTAAGAAGTGAAAGGCTATATATTTAGCACAAATAAAGATTTGGCAAGTTTCTCCTTTGTAAATGACACGGAAGAAGAGAGGGGGCCATTTGATAAAAAGTGGTCGCATTACGCAATATTGCATAGGCTTATAAATTTTATGAAGTCCCGTGGATGGTATATTGAGCATGATAAAAATGTTCACAAAATCATAAAAAAAGATCATTGGTACGGCAGGAAAGGTGATCTGGAATTCAGATTAGACAGGTATCCAAGAGGGTTTAAATTTGAGTTTTACCAAAACATAGTGTTTGAAAATCTGAATGGCGGACGATATGACTTTGATAAATTTGAAAAGATGCCATATCTTATAAAGCTCTTATTTATTAACGAAACCCGCCACATGAAAGTGTTCTTAGAAGGTTTGGGGTGTTTGGACAATACCGTTCCAGTCTATAAGCTTGTTGAGGAAAAAATAAAACAACATTTCGTTGAAAGTTGTCACCATCCTCAGAAATCAATGGACGAATTTAATTTATCAGATTTAGACGGTCAAACATGCAAAGAATCATACAATCATACCGACAGGGATAAGAAAATTATTAGGAACGGAGAGATTAAATATTTTCGTGATAGGTCAACAGGGCGGTTGGTGCGCGTTGTTGTTTACCACAATATTAATAATATGTGGTGGGCGATTCTAAACCGTTACAAATACACAAAAGTAGTCGACTTTGAATTGTTCGACTTAACGCCGGATGATTTGAAAATTAGAAGGCTAAAGAAAGATAAAAAGCCTAAAGAATATCTGGACAAGAAAGAAAAATTACAGCAATCCAGCAATAAAGAATTGATTAGCGAACTCAAGCGCAGGGGTTTTAAGATTAAGATAAGTGCTTAGTGAACACTTCAACGATTTTATAACGTAGCCAAAGAGGCGCAGGGATGGATTTGCAGGATAGCAAAAATTATACAGACTGGTATGGTTTGGGCTGGCTGGAATGATACCCAAAAGGAAGCCATGAGAATAGCCATAGAAGCAATAGAAAAGCAAACTCCTAAAAAAGTTACTGAAAAGCACGCGGACAAAAAATAATTAAAGATGCTTGATGTGAAGGTGAACACTTCAGCGAGAATAGGCATTGTAAAGTAAAGTAAGGTGATAATTTTGAAAAAGAAAGAAAGACATGAAAAAGATTTTTATATCACACCTGATGCGGCAATTGATGTGCTTTTAAATAATTATGAGTTAAAACCTGGTTGGATATTGGAACCCTGTGCTGGAAATGGCGCTATAGTAAAAGCGATTCACGAGCGCAGTAATTGGGATGGCGGTATTTATGCCGTAGAAATAAGGCCAGAAGAATATGACAATCTTGTGAAGGTAGGTTGTGAAGAAGTATTAATAAAAGACTTTTTAGAATTTAAACTTTCGGATTTAAAATATGCTCCGCCGTGTCCACCGCGCACCATAATAACCAACCCGCCGTTTTCGATAGCGCAAAAGATTATTGAAAAATCGTTTGATATATCAACTTATCCAGACACAGACATAATTATGTTTTTAAGACTTGGTTTTCTCGAATCAAAAAACAGGGCAGAGTTTTGGTTATCACATAAAGACGTGAGCCTTATAACCCTGAAGAAAAGACCAAGCTTTACTGGTAGAGGAACGGATTTTGCAGCTTATGCGTGGTTTATATGGAATGGTGAGCAACAATTTGTAATACCATGCGCTTGATGCATATTTCAGTTCAAACTGAGCAATAAGAAAGAGGTATAGACTTTGCAAATAACTCTTAGCGCTTTAAATGGGATACGGGGGCAGCTGGAAAAAGCATACATAATACCAGGGAATACCCTCGTAAAAGTATATACCGAGAGACTAGACCGGGAGGTAAACAATAAAGGAGAGTTGTAAGTAATGGATATTACGAAAATTTTTGCTTTAAGCAATAAAGAGCTGAATATCTTAATAGCTTTAAAAGTTTATAAGTGGATACCAGTTCAAGGTAATTGGTGGATGAATCCATCGGAGCAATTCAATTGTTCACCAGAAAAGGCGGATGCCTGGATGCACGAAACTACAGATATAGGCGTGTCATATAAAGGCAAAAAATACACTGGTTGGCCCGACATAAACTTTAATCCTAGTACCAATATCGATGATGCTTATAAACTGGAAGAGCATATTAAAAATTTAGGATTACAAAACAGTTATATTAAAGCACTGTGTAATATTGTTATTGATGAAACCTGGGGTTTAATTCATGCTACACCAAAACAAAGGTGTCAAGCTGCATTATTTGCGGTAATGAGTTAGTGTGCATTTTTTACGACATTCGGGTTGAAA
This sequence comes from Pelotomaculum sp. FP, assembly GCF_004369245.1. Lineage (NCBI taxonomy): Bacteria > Bacillati > Bacillota > Clostridia > Eubacteriales > Desulfotomaculaceae > Pelotomaculum > Pelotomaculum sp. FP. The sequence goes on from NZ_QFGB01000026.1 coordinate 7,024, forward strand.
CTGGAAATTGCTATTCCAGTTTCAACCCGAAAACGGAATACTCTAAAAGTCAACTAGCTTTATCTGAAAAGGAGGATTAGGGGATTGAAATATACCGATCTTCAGGATTTAATAAGAGCTCATTACACATCAGAGGATGACTTTCACAATATTATTGATAAAATCATCAAGGCAGAAATAGGCAGCGGCAAAGAAATATCAGGTAACAAGATCAGGGCTACATTTAACCACTATGCCGGCAAGAAACGAGATGGTTATACTATTAAGCCCTTGAAGGAGCTAACCGCCTTAAACAAGGCAAACGAAAGAATGTGCGAGATTCGTAAGTCTGACATAAGCCTTCAAAATGTAATAGCTCCAACGGTTGTTATTGACACAGTAAATACGGTGTTGGAAGAATACAAGAACAGAGATAAACTCAAGCAATACGGACTGGAAATATCAAACAAGATACTTTTCAATGGTCCCCCGGGAGTAGGGAAAACATGGACTGCTTTGGCTATTGCCGGAGAATTGAACCTGGACTTGGTATTTGTACGGTGGGACACGCTGATAAGCTCTTACCTTGGCAGTACCGGAAGTAACATCAAAAAAATATTTGATACGGCCAATAATGAACCGGTGGTGCTCTTTCTGGATGAATTTGACGCCATAGGCCAAGAGCGGGGAGCAAACCATAACGAAGTAGGAGAAATGAACAGGGTAGTGATTAATACACTGCAAAATATTGACCTGTTTTCCCCGGACTCGTTTCTGGTAGCCGCAACAAACCACGGGCATTTACTTGACTCAGCCATATGGCGCAGGTTTACGGTGGTAAACATGGACCTGCCTGGGGAGAATGAGCGCCGCAAGCTGATATTACACTATTCCAAAGGGCTGCCCTTAGAGATTTATATTGAGGAATGGGTCAAAGATACCCAGGGTATGAGTGGTGCGGATATAAAACAAAAAATACATAAAGAAGCAAAACAATATATTTTAAACTCAACAAAAGCAAAAATGGCTTAATTATGTAAATTAGAGGGGTGAATGTGATGGAGGAATTTACGTTTAAGAAATCATCGGTTGAAAGATACGACATTCAGCCTAAAGAGGGATTTGGATGGGGCATATTCACTATTGATGAAAACAACGGTCTTTTTAATTGTCTTTCGGACTATGGTAATTACAACTATGCCTGGCCGAACCATGGATGTCCATCTTTCAAACATTTTCTTATCGAGATCACCAGAAACTGGGATTACCTTGTGAGAAAGGTAGCACCTCAAGAGCCCAGCCGCTTCAATTTTGAAAAGACTATTAAGGAATGGAAGCAAAATGTTCTGAGAAGTCGATGGGAGCGCAGCTGCACCAAGGAGGAAGCCCGAAAGGCATGGGAGGTACTAAGTGATCTTGATTTTTCAGATAGTGCAGAAATGACCCAGCGTACTTTGCTTGAATCTAACATACCGGATCATGTTCTCAGTTGGGACGACATTGTGGATGGCCCTATTTTTGATATCAATGCCTCAGTAAAAGCCTTCGCCACTATATTGATGCCGATGTTTGCCGAGGTCCTCAAAGAGGAATTGGGCCTCAAGCTAACTGCTTAATGCGCAACATGCCGTAAATGTAACAGCAAAAAGAGCTCGAAGGTGATCTAATGGCAAATCCCCAACCCAACCAATTCACTAGAATATCTAATGAGTTAATGGAAATGATCCCTTTTTATAAATTTAACGGGACCCAATTAAGAATACTCTTTATTCTCATTAGATACACCTATGGGTATAATCGAAAAGATTGCGATTTATCTTTGTCGTTTCTTTCAAAGGCCACAGGGATACATAAGGATCAGGCAAAGAGAGAGTTAAAGGTCTTAATAGATCATAAGGTTGTCACCGTGGTAAAGGAAGCCGATTTTAACACACCTCGCGTGATAGGTCTTAATAAAGATTATGACCAATGGTTAGTTAAAAAGAACGTACCAAATAATATACAGGTGGCTAATATGTCACCAGGTAGCGAAAAAGCCCAGGGGACGGATTCGCCCCCTGGTGGTGAAAAAGGCCATTCCCAGGGGACGGATTCGCCACCTCTTCATAGTGAGGAAGAATTCGCCCAAAATAGCGATCAACCTAGTAATGACGCGGCTCCGGCAAGGGTGGGGGCGGATTCGCCCCCTGGTAGCGAAAAAGCCCATCAAGAAAGAAATGTTTTAAAGAAAACTCTAAAGAAAAATAAAGTACCTAACGGTACTTTGAACGTGCTGCCGAACCCGGCGGTTAAAAATGTGCTCCTGTATTATGCTGAGGAGTTTAAAAATAAATTTGGCGAGGACCCGGTTATCGACTGGGGTAAAGATGGGAAGATCATCAAGGACCTGCTTAAACCGAAATCCGAGGAGCAGTTAAAAGCCTACCTGGATGCCTTTTTTAAAAGTACGGACGATTGGATAAGGCAGTCTAATTACGGGATAGGGGTTTTTAAAACACAGATCAATAAGCTGATTGCTGAACAAAGCAATAAATCACAACAAAAACATATACCACGGGGTTTTCAGACTATTTATAATGCTTGAGGTGATTTAAAAATGAGTGACAGCAGAGAAGAAAAAATCAAAAAAGAACGTGCCAAAAAACTTGTAGCCATAGCCTTAGCAAACTTTCCACACCTGCAGGACAAAGACATGGGGCCGACAGTTGTCCTCTGGATGAAAATCCTTTCCGACATCCCTTACGATGTGGTACAAGCTGCGCTTGCCAAGGTGCTAGCCACGGCTAAATTCTGGCCCACCGTGGCAGAAATCAGGGAAGCGGCGGCGGCAATCTCAAGCCCGTTCATCCTCTCGCCGGCTGAAGCCTGGGGGCAGGTTATCAAGGCTGTTCAAGAGTACGGATACTACCGGTCAGGCGAGGGGTTAGCTACACTTGATAAAACGGTGCAGAAAGCGGTCCAGGCCTTCGGCGGCTTCCGGGAAATCTGCATGTCTGAGAATATCGACGTGGTACGGGCGCAGTTTATGCGGATGTACGGGCAATTTGCCAATCGGGAAAAAGAGACGGCGGTACTGCCGGAGAGCGTCAAGAACTTTATTGGAGGCGTAGCCAAGAGCCTACCAGCCTAGATTAATCACATGAATACAAGAGAGGCGATTACAGTGCTCAAATTAATCGGGGGAGGGGTAACACCGACATCCTTAGCCTGTCCGAAGTGCCGGGGCAAGTCGGTACAGTCATTTCCGGCAAAAACGCTTATCTACCACCGGTGCCAATACTGTGGGCATAAGTGGGCCGGAGTGAAGGCGGTGTCAAGGGATGGCATGACAACTAAGAGAGATGGAGTATTGTAAGGGGTGATATTGTATGAGCGAATCATTCAACAAGGCAGTCGAGATTTGCAGAGAGTTAACGAGATGGAGGGTAAGTCCATACACCTGTTTATATAAAAACCCAGGAAGATATGGCATAGTGGAATTTGCACGGTGGAGTCAAAAATATTTGAATTACAAAATTTATCAAATGTTATTGAAGTCAGCTAAGATAACAGGGTATGAGCCTGTCCCAGCTGAGTTGTTAAACCACCATGCTGCAAGGGATGGTCTTGTCGGTAGAAAAATGAGAGTTGGTAAAGCTTTATTCTACTTGATAAGGCCGGAAGAAATGAGTAAGTCTCTAACAGTACGATATGCTGAATTTAAAGAGATTGCTTTAACAAAGATAAATGGCGCAGTCAAATAAAAGCGAAGCTTTTCTTTTAATAATTAATAGTGTGTGTGGGTGGGTAAGCGGCCGGAATAAAAGTTGGGGGGGGGCTGGCATTGGCTAAAAAAGAAGATCCCTTTATGCTTGAAAATTATCGTTTTCTAACACCGTTGAAAAAAAGCTATATTGACTCTTTTTTTAAAAAGCTGGATAATGTCAGCCGTGAATTTGCCATAAAAAGGTATGTGGAGGGCAAGACGATCAGCTTGATTGCAGAAGAGATGGATTACACCGAAAGGTCTCTTTACGCCTACAGAGAAAAAATCATAGAACTGTGGGAGCTGTACTCTAAAAAGGAACGGCTTGAATATCATAAACAACGTATCGTTGGCATGATCAGAAGGCATGGTGTAATTGACCATAGTAAATTACTTATGAATATAAATCTTAAACGTTCAGGATTAAGGCTTAACGAGTTTACAGACATCATCAATACTCTCATAGCCACGGGTGAGGTGATATGTGAGATAATGCCAGGTAATAGATCAAAACGAAGGTACAGCTTAACGAGAGAAAACGTCATTAATTTGTAAGATAAAGATAAGCTTAGAGACAAATTTAAGACAAATTTAAGACAAATTATCTCTTGACATTTCTTGACATATAATAATATTAAGTTTAATAAAACACCGTTCTAATTATTAAGACCCAAGATTTGCAAATTCGCCTAATATTCAAAAAGTACGCCTAAACCATTGCAGGAACTGTTCATTGTGCAGTTCTTGCTTTGTGTTTTAAGCTTATATCAAGGGGTTGATGAAAATGGGATATCAAATTATTACCCCGCACGGACTGTTTGAAATAATCCAAAGCCTTTCCTACGGCGATATGATTATCGCCGGCATTTTAGTAATAATAGCAGTAATTCTCGGTTTTAAAACGCTGTACGACATAGCCGACCGTGAGGGATTTATCTGATGTGGAACATACTTTCCGGACACGACTTGGTTTCAATATATACCCTGGTTTTCCTGGTGCCTTTCCTGGTAGCATACTTTGTAATGCGGTTAAGGGGATGGTGGAGTTGAGATGGATTACAATTTTGCATATTGCGTGATGTGGTTTTTTAGCTGCCCCTGGGTGATTAAAGCGGTTGGATTTGTTTCTCTCGGGTTGGGCCTGGCGGCCACGATGATTAGATTCGTTTGATGGGGGGCGTAAGGAGTGAGCTTCAATGTTGATATGGGAGAAGTATATCAGCAATTCGCCAACGTTTTCGGCAGTATGACCCCCTTGCTCTGGCCTTTTATCGGAGCGCTGCTGGCCCTGTTTGTTTTCGGGGGATTGATCACGATCTTTCGCCACTATGCCTCTAAGTAGGTGAGTCAGTGTCTTACCTGAATTACGACATTACGCTACTTTACAAATCCGTTGCAGACACCATGGCGAGTATCTGGCCCATCGTAGCGCCGGCCTTTGCGATTATGCTGGCCATGATGATTATAGGGGGGCTGGGATGGGCGCTGCACAAGTTTATCGACGACAGAAGATGATCACCGCTTGAAGCGGATCATAAATAAAGCAGGTATAAATAAAAAAGGAGGATGCGTTATGAGTCTCAACATCGTTCCGGCCGACGTGCTTGGCTATATCGGAGACGTTTTCACTGGTATCTGGCCGATACTGGCTATCGGCCTGGGTATCATGGCGACCCCTATGATTATCCGCGCCGCAAAGACTGCGTTCGGACGGCGCGGCTAATCCGGCGACAACCAAAAGAGATCATCGACCATCACCAAAAAGCGGACCTGCTGACGGTCCGCTTTTTTGGAAAGTGGGGACAACCTGTGGCAATACTTTTTCTCTATTATCTCTATCACCTGGTATTTTTCATGGTGAGCCTCGGCATATCCCGCCCGGCTCCCGGCACGCCCGGGGGCGCGGGCCTAAGCCGCCTGGCGGTCTTTATCCCGGCCCACGATGAAGAAACAGTGATTTATCAAACCGTTCAATCAATCCTGGCTAGCGATTATCCCAAAGGGAAACTGGACGTATTTGTGATTGCAGACAACTGCGCGGACAGGACGGAAGAATTGGCCCAAAACGCCGGCGCAAGGGTGCTCCGGCGGGAACATAAAACGTTACGCGGGAAACAACACGCCCTAGCCTGGGCGTTTAAACAAATAGACTTGGAAAAATACCAGGGCGTCATTGTCCTTGACGCCGACAACAGGGTGGAGCCCGGCTTCATCCGCGTGATGGACCGCCACCTGACCGCCGGCCACAAGGTCGTCCAGGGGTATGTCGAGACGAAAAACCCCGGCGATTCCTGGATCACGGCCAATTACGCCTATATGTTCTGGTATATGTGCCGGCTGCAGATGGCGCGCACCCGCCTGGGACTATCGGCCTGGCTGGCCGGCACCGGGCTGTGTATCAGTACGGAAATCATCCGGCGGGTAGGTTGGAACGTGAAAACCCTGGTCGATGACGTGGAGTATACCTGTCAGCTGCTGCTGGCCGGTGAACGGGTGGTGTTCGCGCCCGGCGCAGTAGTGTACGACCAAAAACCCGTAGGGCTGCGGGACTCCATGAAACAGCGTCTCCGGTGGATAAGAGGACAGACGCAGGTAACCATGCGGTATGTTCCCCGGCTGGCTTTTCAGGTGTTGAGGAGCTGGGTACGGGGGGATGTGGCCGGCGCGCTCAGGGCCTTCGACGGGATCATGTGGGTACCGATGCATTTGGTTGTATTGGGCTCGTTCATCACATCCTTGCTCATGCATGGGCCAATTTATTTCGTTAGCGCCATATTGTCGGTCCCAGTATTGTATTTCCTCCTGATGGCGGCTGAAAAGACAACGAACGTGCGGGCATGGGCTTATCTGGCCACAGCGGGAATGTTTTATTTTACCTGGATACCTATTACGGCTTACGGAGCGGTGACGCATGGAAAACAGGGCTGGTGGAGGACGCCGCATCAACCATGAACAATGAGGTATAAAGCCATGCTGAGGTTCATCAAAAGTATGTTGATCCTATTGGGTTTCCTGTTTGCGTTTCCTGATGCATCTTTAGCGGTTTCGGTTTCTCCCTTGCATGACAAACCCCCCGGCACAATCATCACCTTTTCCGGCAACCAATGGATGATCTTAGATCAAAAAGATGATGGTACAACTTATATCATCCTGAGTTCAAACGACGGAGACAAGGCTTTTGATGCAGACAATACGCAGCTGTTTAACCCGTCAGACAGCAACAACATAGGATACTACTTAAATAACATTTTCTACAACAGCTTGTCTCAAAGAGACTTAATAGAGAACCACTCCTGGGAGATCAAATACGAGAACGGCAGCGGAAGCCAAGCCGATGTAACTTGTAAAATATCCCTCATAAGTTACGCTGAGTACAATGCTTACCGCTTGCTATTTCCATCCGATGGGAGTGGATATATTTGGTGGACAAGGACTCCTCGTCTTGGTTCTCCTAGTAGGGTCTGGCTGGTGAATGCCAGCGGAGGCATGGGCATTGATAACGCCTACATCTACAAATCGCGTGGCGTGCGCCCCACTCTGTACCTTAAACCCGATCTTCTAGTCTCTGATACAAACGAAGTTATTGGAAATGAAATTTTCCCGCCTTTGGACCCGGCCAATCTTGTGGCCGGCGCAAATGCACACGACCAGGTACGGTTGACTTGGCAAGCCAATACTGAGCCGGATCTTGCGGGATATATTATATTCCGTGATTACGTGGAAATTGATCGTGTCGGAGCTGCCGAAACCAGCTACATTGACAGCGGCCTGCGTCCAAACACAACCTACATCTACGGAATCAAGGCTTACAACACGTCAAATATTGAAAGCGACATGAGCAACGCCGCCACTGCAACAACCCCGCATCTGCCGAACCCGGTCCTTACCGCTAGAGTCGACGGCCAAATGATCAAGATGTCCTGGACGGGCGCTGCCGACAACTTTCTGGTCGTGGTAAACGGGCAGCAAGTGGACAGTATAACCGGCAACCGATACGACTACAAAGCGCAACCCGGCTCCTATGCCTTACAGGTGGTCGCTTTGATCGGTGCTGAACAGTACCCATCCGAACCCGTCCAGGTCAAGGTCGCCGCCTTTATTACGCCGGGTTCCTCCATGGCGGGGGACGTGATCAACAATGCCGGCCTCGTTCTCTATCCGGCGGGCGGGCTGCTGGCCCTGGCCCTAGCGCTTAAAGCAAGCCCCTGGGTGGTAACGACGGTCAAGGCAGGTTTGTTCAAAAAATTCTTCTGAGAATGAAGGTGTTTGGGTATGTTCCATACCAGCGGCACGGATGTTTTGGTGCAGATGTGGGCGGTAGTGAAGGTATTGGGGCCTTTATATGCTCTATGTTTTGGCTTGGTGGGAGCAAGGTTGCTCATTGAGAATGCGACTAAGGTTTTCAAAAGAAAGTATTTACCCCCGCCGAAGAAGGCTAAAGTATCCAAGCCCCGCCGTTCATCCGTATTTGTTGCCGGGGACAGGAATCCCAGTGTGAGGAAAACCAAAAAAGGGGTCTATGTTTATTATGAGTAGCGCGAAGAAATTAGCGGCCGTTTTGGTTGTATCGGCCGCTTTGCATATAGGTTCGGGGGCCGCCCAGGCCGCCCCCAAGCAAATTGACTGCAGAGAAATCAAGGCAGTACAGGCGGTAAACCTTGACTGCGCCGAGCTGCCTGCCGTAAACCCCAGGGGGCAAAAAGAATTAAATGTGCAGGAAACACGCCTCATTTATCCCGAAGTTGCCTGCGGCGTTACGGCAAGGTCCGCATTCCGGAAGCTGCAGAAAGATATCCAATTGCTGATTAACCGGGCCGCTCAAAGGGTCGGACTGAGCCCGGCGCTGGTGGGGGCGGTGGCGCGGGCTGAATCCGGTGGAAACCCCAGCGCTGTGTCCCCGGCGGGGGCCGTCGGCGTGATGCAGTTGATGCCTGCCACGGCGGCCGGCCTGGGGGTAAACCCCTACGACCCGGAACAGAACATATATGGAGGCGCTCAGTACCTGCGCTTTCAGGTAGACCGTTTTGGCGGCGACATCACAAAAGCCCTGGCGGCCTACAACGCCGGGCCGGGGGCGGTTGAGAAATATGGCGGGCTGCCCCCGTACAAGGAGACCAGGGAATTTGTAGCACGGGTGATGATGTTTGCAGGGAGGTAAGAACCATTGAAAAAGTTCCTGATTTTCATAACAGCAGTCTTAACACTTTGCATGGCCGGATGTACGACGATCCCGGTGCCAACGGCCCACGCCCAGGAGCCCGCACCGGTAACGGTGACAAACCCGGTGACGATTAACCCGCCGTCAATGCCTGCAACCCCCGGCGATATATCCGTGTCAGGCGTAACCGACACAGGGGTAACTATTTCATGGTCCCCTGTGCCAACAGCTTCGCAATACTCAGTTTGGATAAACGGCTCCCGCTGGACCGGGGCGGACGCCCCAGGGGCGACAATCCATGGTCTGCAACCTTACACCCCATATGAGATTTGCGTTACCGCCGCCAATGCAAGCGGCGAAAGCGGCCCTTCTGCTCCCGCCGGTTTTACCACTCTGCCGCCGGTCCCGACCGCTCCGGCAACGCCGACGGTAAGTGTAAATGGCAATACCGCCCTGGTCCAGTGGGAACCCCTGCCGCCTTTCCAATCCATCCATGCTTACAGGGTGTATGTGGACGGGACGCCGCTTGCATACGTCATCCCCCAGGAAGGGATACAGGCCGCCAACCTGACCAATTTATGCGACGGAAACCACATGGTTTCCGTGGCGGGCATAAACGCCAACCGGGAGGGGCCGGCATCAAGCCCGGTCCAGTTCGCCGTGCAGGTGATCCTTGCGCCCGGCGGCCTGCAAATGACAAACCACTCGGCAGACACCCTTTGGCTCCAGTGGAATCCCGTATCAGGCGCGGATAAATATATGATCAGCGTCAACGGGCAAACAGTGGGGGAAACCCGTCAGGCAAGTTACACCCTTGGAGCCCTTCAGGCCGGGCAAAGCCACCAGGTGGAGGTGGCGGCCGTTTTGCCCGACGGGAACCGGTCACAACCGGCAACCATGCAGGCGGAAACTCTTCCCGTCCCGTCTCCAGTAACCAAGGAAGCCCTTGTGCAAGACATATTCAACTACAATGCGGACGCGCTTCCAGGTCTGGTGATGATCTTTGCCGTGGGGGCGTCCTTTGCCCTGGCACGGGCGCTCAAGGAAACCTTCACGCAGAGGTTTTGGCTGATAAGGAGATAGCATGAACACGAAGCGTTCTATATCTTTATTGCTTATATGGTGCATGGTCTTGCTGCCGGTGCCGGCTTTTGCGGAAATAATTTATGCGCCCAGCCCTGGATATGTGTATTCCAATACTCCGAATACAACGGCGACCCAATCGGACTACCTGGATGCCGGTGATGGCGCTGTTGTAACGGCAGCGGAAGTAAAATATCTGATTCAGCCGGGCGATCAGGTGAGAATTAAATGGTACACCGAAACAGGCAGCGTAATAGCAACGGATACCCTCGCCATGAACGGATCGCCGGAGACCGTGTCGCCTCCGGCAAACGCGCACGCAGCCCAGCTTATCTTGGCAACCGGCAGCGCCTCCGGAGGCCGGTGGGCCTGGTGGCGCTCATCCACGAGCAACACCACCGGCAATACTACCATATTCCCCGATCCGGATACTACCGGCGGAGGCGGTGGTACCGTAGACCTCACTCCCGTGGTGAATGAATTACAGACAATCCAGGGACAGATTGCAACCATCCTTGGCAAACTTGACACCATCATAGCGAACGGCGGTGGTGGAACCGGGGGAGACATTGGCGACGTAGTGGCGGCAATCCAAAGCCAAACCAGTGCAATAGGTTCAAAATTTAACGAAGTTACTGGTCAATTAAGCGGTATCAATGGAAAACTTACAACCATCCAAGATCAACTTGATACCTTAGATTCCCATGTGGTTGACGTATATGACTATCTTTCAATTCCAAGGACTTCGGAGCCGTTTAACGTCAGCCTGCCGACAATGACAGTAGATCCTACGCCGCCGCCTATAACAGAGCCGCCTCAACAGCCGTACAAATACAATAAAGAAACGCCGCAAATGCCGCCTTTTACCGATAGTCCGGGGCCTCTTCCGCTAGCGCCGGACCCGACGGTTATGGAGCATGACCCGGCGGCGCAGATAAACCCGCCGGTAGAGGTGGAACAACCGCTGGTTGCCGACCCGGTTGCCAGGGACAACCCGTTACCAACAGATCCGGTAGGTATGGATACGCCACGGCAGCCTGATCCGGTCAATATGCAGCAGCCGGCGAGCCGGGACCCGGTAATAAAAGAAGCGCCGCGCACCCTGGACCCTGTGGCGACAGATCCGCCAATAACCAGGTCCGACCCGATCCAAGCAAGTGAACCTTTGGCTAAGGACAGCCCTTACCAGCGCGCCACGCCAGTTGAACCTGAGCCTCCGAGGTAGGTAATAGTAATGTATGAATTCTTGCAAAACCTGGGTGGAAACATCGTAAACGGCATCAGCCGGATGTTTACCTGGCTCGGCAACTTTATCAATGACCTGTGGAATGGCTTTAAGACCTTTATCGCCTTAATATTTCAGCCCATCCTAATCTTTTTTCAAGGCATATGGTACTTAATCACCAAGTGCTTTGATATGGTCGTTTTGTCCGTTCAGGTTGTCTTTGGATTGTTTAAAGTCGTCCTATCGGTAATTGCCGGTATTTTTCATACCTTTGCAGGGCTTCTGGGCTTCTCTGGCAACACGGATTATTATTACATGCCTGCGGCATATCAACAGGGTTACGACGGTGTGTCCAATTTTTTAAGACAAACCGGACTTTCCACGATAGCTTTGATTTTAATGGTGTTCGTATGGATCATGACTGCTTATGCCCTTATCAGAATCGCCGGTGGGCAGCGTTGAGAAGAATAATTGTTTTGTCGCTCTTACTTACCTTGGAATGTCTTATGAAACGAGGTCGTACGGTGTGTTTCAAAGAATAGTTGATACGTTTTTTAACCCTGTAATCGAAGTGTTGGTGGCGGCGCGCGACCGTCTGGACTATATCTCTATGGTTGCCGCCCGTGGGTTAAGCCTTGATTATTTTCTTGGACCGGTATCAATGCTTGGTCCGGAGTGGCGGGCGTTGATAAGTTCTGTTGTTGCCAGCGCCTTCCTTTTAATCACGGTGCTGGTGGCCCGGAAAGGATATGGGATTTACCTTTCCTTGAAGGAGGGGGTTAAGTGGTGGTAAATAAAAAAGTTCTCTTAATAACTTTACTATCTATCCTTATCTTATTAGTGATATTTAAGCCGTGGGAAGTACACGCCCAGGGCGTTACTAAAGTTGCTGATTTACCGATGGGTGTAATTGATGCATGTAGTGCTCTCGGTGACGACGGCAACATTTATGTTTTTGGCGGGTTGTCCGGAGTATCAGGAAGTAAAAGCTCCAAAGTAATAAAATTTAATCCAATCGACAAATCTGTAACTATTGCAGCCGACATGGGGGATGGATTTGAAGGAGGGTGGGCAGTAAATTACAATGGGAAAATATATGTTGGCGGCGGTTATTATGGGAACCAACCGACAAGTAAAGTTTTTATTTTTGATCCGGCAAATAATAGTATAAGCAGCGTATTCTCTCCTTCTTCAATGAATGTGTATTGTGATAGTGGGCATGGAAATATACATGCTTTTGTGGGTAACGGCTACATATATGATTTCTGGGGAAAAAGATTAAGCACATATCAAGCTACTATAAAACAGTATGATCCGATTGATAATACAGTGACAACAATTAGTAGCCCATCTACCGTTATTTATTATTCTTTAGCCAGCAATGAAGGTATGGCTTATATTGCTGGATATTACGATAACTCAGCAACTGATACGGGTATCCTTGTTTTCAATCCGGCATCCAATACACTCACAAAAGCAGCTGATTTTCCATATATGGCTGGTATGTCGGCATCTTTTGGAGCTGATCGTATGCTTTATTTTATTGGTGGAAAAAAGATAACTACTCCAGGCGAGTTAAAAGCGGAAATTATTCAGTATGATCCCGTTAACAATACTGTAGTCACTGCTGGGAGTTTGCCTGCTCCGCTTGCCAATGCCACTGCTACCCTGGCAAATAATGGTAAGATTTATGTCTTTGGCGGCTCAAAAAGCCTTCAACTTGGTGATGCTACTACAGATATACTGGAAATAGATCCTGCTACTCTGACAGCGCCGCCGGGCGACTTTACCTTGTCAGGCGCTCTGGATAAATATAGTGCTGTTTTAACGTGGACTGTTTCCTCAAATGCAACCAGTTATATCCTTGAAAGGTCTGCTGATGGGATGAATTTTAACCAAATAACAGAGACACACGAGAATTCTTACACCGATGCCGACTTGTCCCCCGGAACATATTATTACCGGGTAACAGCTCAGAATGATTTTGGCAACATGGTTTCCAATACCGTCATTATAAACGTTCAGCAACTTGCCCCTGAAACTCCTACCTTGTCAGTCACTTTAGAGGGCGCCGATGCTGATCTGTTTTGGACACCGGTAACAGGAGCCACGAATTACATCCTTGAAAAGTCTACGGATGGAACGAGCTTTACCGTTCTGGCAGAGACCAGCGGTACCTCCTACACCGATCCAAGCCTGCCGCCGGGCGCATACTACTACCGGGTTAGCGCCGGTAATGACAACGGAGTATCAACGCCGTCCAATATTGTGTCTGTAACGGTCCAACCGCCGACCCCGGAAAGGTTTTGGGTATACTGGCCGACCGGAGGCCGGTATGTGGAAGTTGATTGGGGCAGAGGGACTGTGGACCTGTCGGGGGATATGGTCCGGCTCTGGCGGGTGGATAGTCAGTCCGGAATTTGGATGAACGTGAAGGATATTTCTGAGCAAGAGAAGGACAGCTTCACGTGGCTGGATACCAACGTGACTTCCGGTTTGAATTACATGTACCAGGTCAGGGTTTATGAGCCGGCTACTTGGAGTTGGAGAATTGCTGCGGAGTCTGATTGGGCGGCGCAGGACCGGCCCTTTCTGGCTCCTGGAGGGTTACGTGTTGCTTATACTAGTGACACCGAGGCAACCGTTTACTGGACGGCAGTTAATGGGGCGTCACCCTATCAGGTACAAATTAGCACGGACGGGGGGAGCACTTGGCAGAGCTCCACTGTAGGAGGCCCGTCGGTGACCGTTCCCCGCCCTTGTATGGTTCGGGTAATGGCCGGTACCCATGCACGCAGCCAGTGGTCAGGGATTTTGAGGGTGAATGATTAAGTGTGTTCCGTAGGAGTTAGGAAAGTATGTTTTACAAGAGCACACACGGTCATTTTCACGGTTTGACGGCGGCCTGCCGTCAGATTTTTCATTGGATTTCTACCCAGTTGCAGGTTGTGCCAATGCGGGTAATCAATCCCCACCACCATATGCTGCTTGTCGTCGAAACCGACGTTTTCTAAGTTGTCCAGATAACCCGAAATATGCTCCAGCTGGTAGGGGGAAACCATGTCGGCGGTCACGTCGGCACAATATCTTTGACAAGGGCTTGCATGCGGGCGTCCGGCTCGTCGATTTTGTAAGACACCAGGGTAGCGTTGGCGCGGTCAGCTTATCCGGACTGCGGAGCATCTGCGCCAGCGTTGATAATGATAGAATATTATTCTATAAAATATTGGGAAAATATGCTATAATATGTTGTGATATATCAAAGGAGGCATGGTATATGCCAGTAAAAAAGAAGACTACAGTAAATCTTGATGCTTTAATTACGCGTGAGGATTTTGAAGCATCTGATGAGACTATGAATACAGCAAGCAAAATCTCTACTCTTTCTGTAAATGATCTCAAAGAAGGTAGCGGCTTGTTTCTTGCGTCTGTTAGAAAGCCAGACTTCCAGCGCGAGACAGCGGATTGGGGTATAGATAAAGTAGTTAGATTTATCACAAGTTTTGTTAATGGAGAATTTATACCCGCTGTTATTCTATGGAGAAGTCAGGCCGGACTAATATTTGTGATTGATGGTTCCCATAGGTTGAGTTCTCTGATCGCGTGGGTAAATGATGATTATGGTGACGGACAGTTTTCACTAGATGTATTTGATGGAGATGTCCCGGAAGAACAACGGATTATTGCCAAGAAAGCACGCGAGAGGATTAACTCACAAATTGGGCCATATTTAGATTATTATAAAGCATTAACCGCTAAACACCCTGACCCAGAAATAATAGTCAAAGCTAGAAATTTAGCATCTAGAGCACTTCAAATTCAGTGGATTGATGGTGATGTAAAGACAGCGGAGCGTTCTTTTTTCAATATTAACCAGCAGGCGGCTCCAATTGACCCAACTGAATTAAAACTACTACAAAAAAGAAAAACTCCCAACTGCATTGCAGCTAGGTCAATTGTAAAAGCAGGAAAGGGACACAAATATTGGCACAATTTCTCGAAAGAAAATCAGGAAGCAATAGAATCTATATCTGAAACTATACACGACCTTCTATTTGAGCCTGGAATAGTTCGCCCCATCAAGACCCTTGACTTGCCGATTTGTGATAAAAGCAATAATTTTCTTACTTTAGTTTATGACTATATTAGATTTATCAATGTTGGCGATAGTGAAAAAAACGATGAAGATGGTACAAAAACAATTGAGTGCTTAAAAAAGGCAGAGAGAATTGCTCGGTTGTTTAGTAGTACAAGTCCCGGTTCATATGGTCTCCATCCAATTTTATATTGCTATTCTAACCGTGGAAATTTTAGACCGTCCTCGTTTTATGGTGCCATAGAATTTGTGAAAACAATTACAGATAAACCACCCAAGCTAAAACTTTTCATTAAGAATAGAAAAGCATTTGAGACTTTCATTTTTGAAAACGATGCGATAATTAAAAAGATGATTGATACTATTCGACGCGGACTTCAAAGCGCGAAGCATATTTCAGAGTACTACTTTACAGTTTTAGAGTTGCTTGACCAAGGAATGAGTAATGTCGATGTCATAAACGCATTGGTTAAAAATGATAAATACAAAAAAGTTGTAACAAACATTCCAAACAGTGATTTGGAAATTACATCCCCAGTATTTAGCTCCAGCAGTAAGAGCGAAGTGTTTATTCGAGAAGCAGTAAAAAATGCACCTAAATGCTCCATATGTGGGGGAATTTTACATAATCGCTCTATTACTGTTGACCATATACTGCGGAAGCGTGAAGGTGGATTGGGAATAGCAGATAATGGACAATTGGCACATCCTTATTGCAATACTGGTGTTAAGAATTAAATGAGAGGTTTGCTACTGGTAAATAGGGTCACCAGTTTTATAATTGGGGTGACCCTATTTTGTTTTGTGGAAAAGGGCAAGCGAGGCCCTAAGACGGATAATCCCAAACCATACCTATCCAATTTTTCGTGAACACCTTAATTACTTCTTCACCTTACTATGCACGGTTATAACCTTCCAGTACTTCACAATCAGTTTCAATTATACGTTTTTAATTAATATTGACCTCTAAATTTAACATTTCGCCTAAATACTGAATAAACGAAGTTTCGCTTATCTGTATAAAAGATAAAATCGACATTCGAGTTAATGACTGGAATTATTCTTCCAATTTCATGCAATTGCAAATATCATAATGAAAAAATTCTTCAGACGAGCTACGTTTCATTCTAAGCGGGCTTATTTTTTAGGATAGGTAAATTGTATTCCACGTCAAATAAAGGGCCTTACAATTAATCCTGTGAAGCCGTTTTTCCCCCATGGAAAGCAAAAATCTATGGGGTTATTTTTTTTGCAAAAATACTTCAGATAATGTTCATTGTGGAGAGTTATTAGGTACGGGATAATTTTATTGGAGGTGTAATTCATGGTCTTTGAGTTTTTTTTCCAGGCGACATTCGGGATTGCCGCCGGCATTGGTGCAGCTGTTCTTTTGGTGTTGTGGGTGTATAACCGTTTTATTGGCGGTATAGGGAAAGGCGGTAAGAGATGTTAGGTTTGATAAAAAAGAAAGAAGAAGGCACGGGGGATATTGTGATCCTGATCTCTGAGCGTGAGATCAGGCAAATGGAAGTGGAAAGCGAGAATGAGCAAGCGATATACGCAGGCGGCCTGACCCTGCCCCGTGCAGATGCGGAGGTAAGGTATTTCCCGGCCGGCGGCAGGGCGTTTGTGTATGGCTTTACCCAGCAGTATTTAGCTGAAACTGAGAATATCACAAGCCTTGAGAAAAGTACTGTCCTGAGAAATCTGTTTGATTATGGAGCGACGTCTAAACTTGCCAACATTCAATTTTACGTTATGATTGCGGCACTTATCATTACAGTTTTCTTACTCCGGAATTAAGGGAAGGTGAGATTATGAGCGAACAAGGGGTTAATGAACAGGGGCGTTCCCTACAAGATATTATGTCAGGAGAATTGTTCTCCTCTTCTAAAGGTGATCTAGTTGAAACCCTACGATTTATGGAAAAGCACGGGACGCCAATTTCAGAACGTCAGGTTGCTGCAGTAGGACTCTTGCGCTCACTCCAGGGACGCCGCAAGTCAAAAGATTATGAACCAATCATCCAGGTTATGACTGGTATGGCTAAAGATATTACACCTCCGGGGGTATTTACAGAAGTAATTGAGAAGATGACCTTGGGCGGCTATGTTACTGGCAAGATTCCGCTCCGGAAAGTGTTCGGTGGTGATAAGTAATGTATGTTTGGGTGTTTCAGGGCAACCTTGGAGAAGGAAAGACCTTCGGCATGTCGGTGCTGGCGCATTATTTTGCGGCCAAGGCCCAGCGGTCAGGGCTGCCGGTTGATATTTATGCCAATTATGGACTCAAGGGAGCAAAACCGCTTGTCAATTACAAGGACTTTTACGACGTGGCAAAGTCCTCCAACAGTATTTGCTTGATGGATGAAGCGCATGTCAACCTGGACAGCCGGCTTTTCCATAAAGGCTCAAATATCTACATGACCCAATTTTTCTTCTACCTCCGGAAACTTCATTCCAGTCTTTATATGACCACTCCGAATATAAGAAACCTGGACTCCCGGATCAGGCTGCTTACAAATATTTTGGTGGTCTGTCGCCGGAATCCCGGCGGATTCGTATATGAAATATATGATTTTCAGGCGGAAAAGCTATTGTCCCGCAAATTCCTGCCCAAATACATAGCCAATGAAATATTTGCGGCCGGCATGTATGATACCGATGCGATTATACGAAACGTGGAATTCCCCGGTAGCGAACGGGAGTTTGACAGGTTCCTCACTAAAGTAATTCAGATCAGGGATGGGCTTGATGCCCAGGAAGGTCGGGAGGATGATAGCATTGCCTAAAATAGTCTATCCGGACAAACCGGAATGGGGACCCCTTGAAAAAGTTGTAGGAGAAAAATGCAAGAACTTTATGTTTATGGGAATGGTGGCGATTGGGGAGATATGGGTTTTCCTGTACAAGCATGTGGACACCCGCCGGTATCTGAATCTTGACGGCATGAGCAGAGCATACGCATCTACAAATGGAAAGTATTCTCCTGTTGAGATTGAACAAGCTCTTGAATGGGTGTTCGCATAATACCTGCGTGTAATATGCCTTAGGCGCGGAATATGGCCGGAACCGGAACGAAACAATGCCGATTCTCGGCCTTGGTATCTCAGCAAAATGACTTCGCATAATGCGGGAAGGAGTATCAATGCAGGACTTTCTTAACACACTGACCATCTCCACCGCCAAGGCTTACAAAGAGGATCTAACTGACTTTTACCGGTGGTTCGAAGGTTCCAATGGTCAAGTAGTATCCCCGGAGTTGGTCACGAATGTGGATCTGCGAGAGTATCAATCACACATGATGGCTGTCCGGGGTCTGAAGCCTGCCACCATAAACCGACGCATTGCTGCTATTCGAGCCTGGTTGCGATGGGAGAAGGAATGCGGCCATATAGAGGACCTGCCCCGGTTCCCAAGGCGGGCTGCTGAACCAAGGGGAGCGCCGAAAGCGCTTAGCAAAGTGGAGGAGGCCCGTTTCCTCCGGGCAGTAGAAAGGGCGGGGAATCCCAGAGATAATGCTTTGGTTGCTCTAATGCTTTACGACGGCCTTCGGGTTGGTGAAACAATCCGAATCCAGGTCGGTGAAGTGGAAATGAGTGAGCGGAAAGGGCGGGTGGTGGTCCGGGCCGGGAAGGGGATGAAGCGGCGGGAGGTTCCCCTGGGGGCAGAAGCACGGGCCATGGTTGGTCCCTGGTTGTCTTTGGCAACCGGTAAATGGGTTTTCCCCGGTCAAAAGGGGGGGCACCTTAGCACTCGGGCTGCCCAGGACGTGATCAGGAAATACGCATACCTGGCGCACCTGGAAGGGGTTACCCCTCATGTGCTCCGGCATACCTTTGCCACACGGTTACTCCGGTCGGGAAAAGATATTGTGGTTGTGGCAACGCTCTTAGGTCATTCCCGGTTGGATACAACAGCCCGTTATACCAAGCCGGGATGGACGGATCTTGAAAGAGCAGTAGAAAACGAATAGTGGAGGTGATTAAACTGGGGTTGCCACCAGTAAACAAGCGAATAAGAGTAGATTGGCCGTCTGTGACTAAACAAAACAAGGGTTTATTTGTGGTTGAGAAAGACTATCAGTTTCCAGGCGGGTTTTATGTGCGGCATAAAAACACCCCATATTATTTAACAGGCAGCAGGCACGACATAGAACTTATGATTGAGAATGCCCTGGCTGCCCTGGAAATGAACACAGGTCCAATCATATTAGCCACTGAAGAAGAAGCCGAAATAATGGCTGCAATGACTCGGCCGGTCATGGAACTGTTGGATACACAACTGCTGGGGACTAAAGGATGGTACCAAAATCTTTTATGGGGGATACTGAATTCTGTTACGGTTCACCCGCGAGCAATGTCCATAAGGATAAACGGAGGATAAACAATGTTTCGGAAGGACTGCCCCCAATGCGGTAACAGTAGTTTTAGCGCTGCCGGCTCCGGTGCAACATGGATTTGTCCTTATTGCGGATTGGAATTAATTAAAGAGCCATTAAAAAATACGGATGGTTCACCCGTCAAATTTAATGATTTGGATCCGGTGGAGAAGAATAACCGGAAATATGATTAAATCTCATAAAGTATCAACTTTAATTGAAAGTTATACCATGTATATTGTGGTGAAGGGCGGTGCTAGGCCGCCCTCCCTAAATTATTCCTTGCTTCAATGCCACCATTTTATCTGCCAATATCCATAAAGCCTTATTTAATTTGACGTTACTATCTATGCCCTGCACAGCCCTAGTGGACGTGCGTTTACCTGTTGCTGTTCTGCCCCTTAAGCCACCCTTCATAATATTTTCCTGCACCCGGTTAAAGCTGCTCCACAAATCATCTTTTTTATCGTCCCAGCGGCGAGGGGTAAGTAACTGATGCGCCGTTATTGGTGCATCGTCCGGATCATCATATTTCAGGGATAAGGCCGCTTCTGCAAATACTTCCGATTCTTCCGGCAATAGAAGCGTTGACTTCATTCCGTCGATGGAATTTCTAACCGTGTCAAAGCCGTCAACTATGGTGTAAGCGGCGTCAATAACATCGTGAACCACATTACCCCTGTGCGGTACTCTTATATCTTCCATGACATCACCGCACACCATGCCGTTTTGGCAGACAAACCTGAACACCCCGGCCATCATTTGATATGAACTTGTTCCGTCGTGGCTATTAATAAGAACGATCTCGTTGGCTTCCTCGTCGGCAATACTGTTTTCGTGGCGAAGCCTGAGCATGTGTTTTGTATACTCAGATTTTCCTTCAATCCGACTGCGGGACTGCGCTACCATGAATGGTAAAAACCCTTCTTTTTTTAGGCCATTAAGAACCTCTATTGTTGGAATATAGGTATAGCGGCTTGTTCTGGATTCGTGTGGCTGCTCTGCAAAGATACTGGGCGCAATTCTAAAAAGTTGGTTGTTATCTAGCGGTGTATTTTGCCTGTAAGAGATGCTGTTGCTGCCAAAAGTTGTTGATAATCTGGACACTGTTTCAAGCTCCTTTCTGTTGGGTTGTTCTCCCTTTCTTAATTTCAGTGTACACCGTAATTAAATTACTGTCAACACCGAAATTAAAAATTTAATGGATTATTTTTCGGGAAAATAAAAAACCCTAGAAAATCATCTTTCCAGGGCTTTCTTGCGAACATATTCGCTTGCACTTAGGCCGGCGCTTAGGGCCAGTTCCTTTATTTTTTCCCATTCACCAGGGAGAAATTTTATATTATGAGATTTATATTTTTGGTCAGGTGGCTTCAGCTTGCGGCCAGCGCCACGCGGGTTTCTCTCGGTTTTGTCTCCAGTCATAAAACAACCTCCCTTAAAACAGTATATACAGAAATTAAGTCCAAGTAAATTGATCGAGCAAAAAATTTTTAAAATCGACAAAATCCAACGAAAACTACTATTGACATACGTGTTAATACCGCAGGAATCGAGAATATGACGATAGACAACAGTGCAAGTTATATTGCTTCCTGGTAAAGATGGTGGTACATGCGGCATCACAAGCACAAAATTCGGGGCGTAAAGCCCATAAACGCGGATAACGTTACCACGACGGAGGTAAACTAAATATACGTAGACATAAAAAAGCCTCGCTTTCCGGTGCGGGCCTTTTGTTTTTAACTACCATAATAATGGGACTAACCAGGAACAAACCTTATTAATTCTATGTGTAAATTTTGTATGAATAAGTCGAATTATTTTTAAAGGATCCTTACTTCCACTTTAGAATAGATCTGGATAAATGTCATATTTCTACAAGGGAGGTGGGGCAATGTTTGTAAAGTTCCCGGTGAGGTTGGAAAATGAGCTTGTTATAACTGGTAATGAAGAGCCTTTTGAATTCGATGAAGGACAAAGATTTAATGGTTTTGATGCGGATAATAATAGAATAACTAATATTGTAGGTTTTGATGGAGTCTATTTGCTTAAACAGTGCCCAAATTGTAACAACGTTTATGTTAGTTTAGATTTTGGTCCTGAAGGTCGCTCAGACGGTGACCATGATCGCAGGAGAGACCAGAGTTGGTGTATAATCTGTAGAAGAAACAGGAAATCGTAATAATGATCTAAATGGAGAAACAGAGAGATGATCCTACTAAATGATCTCAAATGATCAAAAATGATCGATTCCCAAGTTTGAAAACCCCACACTAAAGATGTATTATTAGTCTGGGGTGTCAATATTTATGGCAAATAATAAGCTAAAGCCAATTGTTAAATGGGCTGGCGGCAAATCCAGAGTATTAAACCAACTACAAAGATATATTCCAACAAATTTCAACAACTACCATGAGCCCTTTATAGGTGGTGGAGCATTATTCTTTTTTCTCGCACCTGGCTTAATAATGAACAATGCAAAGGCCTATATATCTGACAATATTGAAGAATTGATTAATCTATACATTGCAATAAAGACTAATGTGGAGGAGCTTATAAGTGAAACTAAAAAGCATATTTACGATGAAGAATATTATTACAGAATAAGATCAATTGACCCCAAGGATATGTCTGACATACAAAGGGCATCCAGGATATTATACCTTAATAAAACTTGTTTCAACGGCTTATATAGAGTGAATAGGAAAGGGCAGTTTAATGTTTCGTTTGGAGATTATTGCGACCCGATTATTTGCGATGAAGAGGCGTTGCGAAATGCAAGTGAAGCTTTTAAAAATGCCGAAATATTTGCCGGTGACTTTGAATTGGTCTTAGATAATGCCCGTAAGGGAGATTTTATTTATCTTGATCCACCATATGTACCACTTTCGGCAACATCAAACTTTACGGGCTATACTGCAGGAGCCTTTTGTGCAGCGGACCATCGGCGCTTAAAAAAAGTGTTTGATATATTAAAGAACAGGGGTTGCTATGTGATGCTAAGCAACTCGAACACAGAATTTACTAGGGAGTTATATTCTGATTACAACATTAAGACTATCAATGCAATTAGAGCCATTAATTCAGATGCAACAAAGCGGGGTGCAATCAAAGAACTTGTAATTTTGTCATATCCAGACACAAAAATTGATTTAGCCTCTCAAGCTCTTTAGTAAAGCTTGACCCGCAAACACTTGTTTGCTATAATACCCCTAGAACGCTAGTTCGCGTATAGGGGTATTTTTATGAACATCCGTGAGAACCAAATCTATTCCGCCATTCTCAATTACACCACCGCCAAAGGCTACCCACCGTCCGTCCGGGAGCTTGGTACCCTGGTAGGTCTCAAATCTTCGTCCACAGTCCACCTCTATCTACACAGAATTAAACTTGCCGGTTATATTGACTTTGAGCCTAACCAGGCCCGTACGTTACGTGTGGTGAAATAAGATGGCCGGACCACGCTTTGATTATAACCGACTATCCAACCATGCCCTCCTGGACGCCATAAAAAAGTACACCTCTGAGCACGGTTATTCCCCAACCATCCGTGAACTTGCCAAGATGACCGGTACGGGGGCCTCAACAGTCCATGCCCATCTGAATGGGCTTCTAAGTAGCGGCGGCTATCTTAGGATTGAGCAACCGCGGTGCCGTGTGCTCAGGGTGGTGAAGGACTATGACTAAACTTTACGGATCTCATGTGCAGGTGGAGATTGACGCCCAGCAATTGCCGAAACGTTTTCGCTGGCTCGGACGCTGGCACCGGATCCTGAAATGTGCCAAGCATGAGGTTGAACAACACTGGTGGAGTAAGCTAAGAGATCCGGAACCGGTCCGGTACCGATGCGAGACATATCAGGGGTTGGTGTGCGATTTGTGCTTTGTTATTGAGACGGGCACAGGAAGGTGGGTGCTGGAGAGAGTTTGGGATTAAATTTTCCCCGTTTGATTCAGGGCCAGTCTAGGCTCTTTTCTTATTGCTAAAATTCATTGTACAGATTCTTGCAGGAAAAGATTTTACATTGCCGAAATAAGGAAAAATATGATGGAGGATTGCATAGGGATAATACCATTTTGGTTATATTTGGAATAAGAGGCTCAATTATTTGAGGAGCATTAGTTGCTATAGGGCTAAAATGTTATATAGGGGTTTATATATGGAAGACTCAACAATCGAAATTTTAGGAACTAGCAAAGAAAATATTTGTAAAGAACCCAAAAAGAAGATAGGGCCCTTGGGTTATTTTGTTATTATAGTTAAAGAAATTTTAGCAATTCTGTTTTGGGTATATGTTTTTATAAAGTTATTTGTTTTTGACATTGATGTTTTTCTAGTGGATAATTTTTTGCCAGAATATGCTTGGTTTTTAAAGTATAAATTTTTTATCTTAATCGGGATAATTGCATTAATTTGGTTGTTTACAAAAAACAAAACCATCCTCTCCTGGGCATTTTATGTGTTTTTCTATCCAATAATAATTTTATTTTGGAAAATTCCATTCTTTATTTTCAAACAAAAAAGTTGGGTTCTAGCGTTTGCGATCACAAATTCAATTATTTCTTTTCTTAGATCAATGAAATATAGCTTCATTATATCTGCTCTCTATTTGGTATCGCTTGCAGTTATCTTTAATTCTTCTCTAAAAATATTTCTCTGGTCTGCAACAGTAATGATTTTTGGGATCGTCTTGGTAACATATATCTATAGACTTATTTTAATATTTAAACCAGTTGGTGAATTTCATGTGTATATAACAATATTATCGAAATTCAAGGAAAGTGGATACTCAACTTTGGCATTAGATAGCAGTATAAGAAATTTACCAGTTGAAAGTCTTGAACAAAAGCAGATTGAAAAATGGACAACAAATCTTCAAACATCAGTATTATTTAATCGTATCTGTTTGTTTGTGGCTAAAAAGTTAAGGGATTATCAAAATAGTGGCTTTAACTTTCTTTATTATGTCCTAACTATTTTAATGCTAATAGTTTTAACGGTATTCTCCTTTGCTGCTATAAATTATGGAATCTTTAGGATTAATAATACTCTTTTTAGCTACCCTGTAACACCAAACTTTTTTACTTTTTTTTACTATAGTTTTAATAATCTTTTATTTAATTCTATTCAGGAGATTGTTCCTGTCTTACCGATTTCACAAACTGTTTCCATGATGGAATCTATGTTTGCTTTATTTCTCGTTGCAATTTTTGTATCCTTATTATTTTCTGTTAGAAGCCAGCGGCACACCGACGAATTAAATAAGATTATTAAAGGAATCGAGCGCCAAGGTGAGGATATGGAGAGCTTTATAAAAGAAGAATATAAAATAAATAGTATTAATGATGCTATGGTTGAACTCGAAAAAATGAAAGCAGGTCTGATTAAATTTATTTATAAGATTACTGAAAGCCTCCGATATTGACCATGGGTTAGAATGGAAAGAGGGAGGAATATTCGGCGCGGCATGGTGTTGGAGATTTTATCCGATGATAAGCGGTTTAAATTATACTGCAACCGGTACTGCAACCCAAAGTAAAAATTGCAGTACAAAACAGTATGGAATAAAATAGCAATAACTTGAAACCCTTTGTATATCTGCATTTCAGGACCAGCAAGGTAAGGCTAGAATACACGATAACTCACTCGTAATGAGCAGGTTTTTTGTATAGCCACTGGCGAATAAAAACAGAGGGAATTTTATAATACCTCTTCTGTTAATTTGCAATATTTACGAGGACTAAGTTCCACGGCTTTATGACAAATCCGGGTGTCGCCTCCAGAAGCGAATTATCCCAGTAATACCAAGGGATTCAGGGCTGTCAGCTTATTGAAAACTGACAGTTTTTTGTTTTTTTACGACAGAGGACTGACAATAAAGTCCTCTGTCGTAGAGAGAGAAGTCTCTGCCGTACGTGTAAAGTCCTTTCTAGGACGCTGGGGATAAAAGCCTTGATGTTGGTAAAATTTTAATAATTTAACTATTCACTTGCGAACAACGAAATGGAGAAGGGCCGCTGTGGACACAGAGGCTGTCTCCGGAGAATAAATTATTTCTGTTCTTTCTCACCTAGTGGCAGGAATATGCCTCCCCCAAACCAGGGCCAAAAACCGGGACGGCCGAACCATGGCCAGAACCATGGCCAAAATCCAGGTCCAAATCCAGGTCCAAATCCAGGTCCAAATCCAGGTCCGACCCCTGGTCCGAATCCAGGAGCAAATTGTTGACTGTGAACGTTGTCAATCCAACCGGGCAGGCTATGAACATTACCTAGTACATTAACGTTACCTGCTGTTTCTGTATAACCTCTAAACATTGTTGGAAAATAATTGTAATACATATTATATCCCTCCTATGATAACATAATATGGAAATTAGACTGGGGTTGTGTCAGGCTTTTATACAACAGCGGTTGTTGAGAAGTTTTTCAATCCCTGGAAAAACAAAAAGTTCCGGGTACTATTCCGGGAAGGTAATTCCCCCTGGCTATCAGCGGCTTCCTTTTTAAATAGAGTTGTTAATATTTTTTCTGCTAAAAGAGCGCCGAGCAGAATCTACTCGACGTCTTTAAAATATTGTTGATTATGTTATGATTAGTTGTAAACAAAAAACTGATTGGAGATAATACTTCCGTTTATGGATACAACTTGGAAAAAGAACATCATACTTTTTTTGTTTAGCCAGACCGTATCGCTCTTTGGATCGTCCCTGGTTCAATACGCCATTATGTGGTATATTACGTTAATAACACAGTCGGGTGTAATGATGACGATAGCCATTGTTTGCGGTTTCCTGCCTACCTTTTTTCTTTCTCCGTTTGCGGGGGTATGGGCCGACCGCTATAACCGGAAAGCGCTTATCATGCTGGCAGATTCTTTTATTGCCATGGCGACGCTTGTTTTAGCCATATTGTTTCTCATGGGCTACAATATGCTATGGCTGCTATTTGTGATTTCAGCCGTACGCGCGCTCGGGACAGCAATTCAAATGCCGGCGATAGGAGCCTTTCTTCCCCAACTTGTGCCGGAGGACAAGCTTACCAAGGTGAACGCGACAAACAGCAGCATACAGTCATTCGTTATGCTGGTATCCCCGATGCTTAGCGGCGCACTGCTCACGATGTCTACCATTGAGGCAATATTTTTCATAGATGTTGTTACGGCAGCCATAGCGGTTTTGACATTGCTTTTGTTTTTGCATGTGCCGGTTCATGCAAAAGCCCTGGAAAAGCAGACAACAAGCTATTTCGACGATATGAGTCAAGGATTCGCCTATATCAAAAACCATGCCTATGTTAAAAACTTCTTTTTGTTTTGCGCAGTCTTCTTTGTATTGGCCGCACCCGCCGCATTTTTAACGCCGCTGCAGGTCACACGTAGTTTTGGCAGCGATGTTTGGCGGCTAACGGCAATTGAAATCACCTTTTCTGTCGGTATGATGGGGGGCGGTATCATCATGGCTTCCTGGGGTGGTTTCAAGAACAAGGTCCATACAATGACGCTGGCAAGCCTTATTTTTGGAGCCTGTACCTTTGCACTCGGGGTTGTTCCCGATTTTTGGATATATTTGATTTTCATGCTCATAGTTGGCATAGCTATGCCTATCTTTAATGTGCCCTCTACAGTTTTATTACAGGAGAAAGTAGAGGTGGATTATCTGGGCAGAGTATTTGGTGTTTTAGGGATGATTTCAAGCGTTATGATGCCGCTGGGAATGCTTGTGTTCGGACCATTAGCTGACATCATAAAAATAGAATGGTTACTTATGGGAACAGGCTTGCTTCTCTTTACTCAAGGCTTTTTCCTGATAGGCAATAAAGTGTTAATTGAGGCTGGTAAACCAATCTTAAATCCTGAACAGTAACTACATAGCTAGTTTATCAGATAAGGTAACTGGCTTGCTTTTAAATTCGGCTGAATCATTGTTTCTTCTTACAGTATAACTTTCATTCTTAATTTTGTACCTCACTATATGAGAGCATTATCAGCAGCGATAGTAAAAATAATCACTTATAGTAAATTGAAATGATATAATATTGAAGTATTGAAAAGCCCAAAGGCAAGGAGGATGGATTTAAAGTGAAAAAATGGTTGCTCCCGGTTGGTATTATTGTCATCCTGGTTATCATTCTAAGCTCCGGCTACAATAATCTGGTCAAGCTCTCCGAAGGAGTTAACAGCAGTTGGAGCCAGGTGCAAAACCAGCTGCAGCGCAGAGCCGATTTGATCCCGAATCTGGTACAGACAGTGAAGGGCTATGCGGCGCATGAACAAGAAATTTTTACGCAGGTTGCGGAAGCAAGAGCAAAATTGGCGGGAGCTGCGTCTGTGGGAGAGGCGGCCCAGGCGGATCAGGCTTTAAACTCCGCTTTGGGAAGATTATTGGCGATCGCTGAAAACTATCCGCAGTTGAAAGCGGATGCCAACTTCCGGGCCTTACAGGATGAGCTTGCCGGTACGGAAAACCGTGTCGCTACAGCTCGCATGGATTATAACAATGCCGTGCAGGCTTATAACACCAAAATCAAGGTTTTCCCCACGTCGCTTTATGCCGGTATCTTTGGCTTTGGGCCAAAGGATTACTTCCAGGCGGCTGAAAACGCCAACACTGTGCCAAACGTTGATTTCTCCAAATAAAGTTAGTAAAAGGAAGGGGATGAAACCACATGAAGAGGGTAGCCCTCCTTGTTGTGTTGACCTTTTTGATGCTGGCGGTGGTTTCTCCCATAGCGGCGGCCGCTCCTACTGTCCCTCAGCCCAGCAGTCAGTTTTATGTCCTGGACCAGGCCAATGTTCTTGATGATAGTACGGAACAAACCATTGTTCAAACTTCTGCTGCGCTGGCGCAAAAAACAAAGGCGCAAATCGTTGTTGTCACCATAAACAGTCTCAATGAAACAGCGCCTGAGGAATATGCGCTGGCAATTTTGCGAGATTGGGGGATTGGGGATAAGAACCTGAACAATGGGCTGCTGATACTTATGTCTCCAGTAGAACCGGTTTGCCGGATTGAAGTCGGTTATGGATTGGAGGGCGTCTTGCCGGATGCCAAGACAGGCCAGATTCAGGATACGTATATGCTCCCGTATTTCCAAAATAACGACTACAATAAGGGGATCCTGAATGGTTATCGCGCGATCGTCCAGGAAGTGGCCAAGGAGTATCAAGTAACTCTGGAGACAGGCTCGCCACAACCGCTGGCGGATTCACCAGCAACCCGGTCTTCTTTGCCAACATGGGCTAAAATTTTGATCGGCATTATGATCATCTTGCTGCTTTATTTAGACCAGCGCTTCCTTAACGGGTTTATTCTCGGTATGATTTTAGGTACGCTCTTGCGGGGAAGAGGCGGCGGTGGTGGTTTTGGCGGTGGCGGAGGTTCAGGTGGAGGCGGGGGCAGCACAAGAAGATGGTAGTGGAGTTAATGGAAGGCAATAGCCGGCAGAAACGGTATTGCCTTCTTTTTTATTGAATAATATAAGAAAGCTTGCTATACGTAGCACACGTGAATTAACAGCAGTTAACTGTGTTCAGCCGGTTCGCCAAACAGCACAAAGAAACTATAATAAACGCCGTCATCAGCGCCCGTGGTATAGAAAACATCTTGCAGCACTATTCTAAGCCTGTAGCCGTTGTTTGCAGCATCCAAAGTCATTGACTCTGGGGGCAGGGCTTTTTTAGGCGCGTTTCCGGCTTTAGACAGGGAGTTAGTGAAGTCGTACAACCCGGTGCCAACCAGCTCGACTCCCTCCTGGTTTTTTACCGATACCTTCACCTCTTGAGACGATATGCGTTCCACTACAAGTCCATATTTGTGATTACGGACCTGGAAATCAATAGTTTTACTGTCATGTACTTTCATATCCTTGTGGGAACTCGTATTCATGATCAGATCATATCCACTAATGCTCAACGGTTTTTGCATATCAAGGCTGGCACTAAAGTATTGAGAAGCACTTCTATCGGCATCATAAGCCGGCTCAAAACCAAACGTGCTCTTCATTTTATCATTTCGCATTTTAAAATCAGCAGGCAGCCAATTAATGTATTGCAGGTAATTACGTCTTTCCAAATAATTAAGGATGCTGGTGGTTTCCAGTCTTAATTCCAATGGTACGTCTTCCTTAGGGATTATTTCTCCGTCCACCAGTACACCTTCTGCATAGAGCATGTTTTCGAGGCGCGTAATCTGGGAAACGCGGGATACGGTAAAGACATCCACAGGCGGTATCACTGAGAATATGGCAAACCCGGCCGCCAGCAAGGCGATTATACCGTTTTTGGTAACCGGCTTGAAACTCAGAATAATACCACAAACTAACGAAAACACGCCAAAAAGGATTACATAATAGCGTGATTCAGTGACACCGTAGGCATTCAGCCGGATGTATACTGAGATAAGCTGCATGACCACCATCAAAATAAGCGCCTTAGGGAAAACTTTGCGATAAGCAGTGGCAAAGCGATTTTCCAAAAGGCTGGCCAGAATAAATACCAGCAGTCCAGCGGCCGAATAGGCGAGGATCATAGGCCCCAGCTGTCCGGAAGGCCATTGCAAGGTAAATAAGATTTTCACAAAATAAGCGACCAGGACCAGGCTGTAAGCTGAAACCAGAGGGATTGCGATATATGATATTAGAACTTCAAACGGGCGGGGGCAGCTCGCAGCCTGCCGCGCATAGGACTGCTCGCCTTCATCAGACGAATTGAAGTGAGGCAGCAACGATAGATAGTACAAAGTAGCAAAGAATATCCATATAAAGGCCAGAGTATAAGGATATGCATCCCGGTTTACACTGAAAAGCAGTGTGTCAATTGCGGCGATGATACTGCAGCAGCCGGCAGACAGTACGGCTGCATATAATACCGAGGTAAATGCCATTTTGAAGTGAGTCAGGGCAATGCCATTAAAATCGGCTTTGCTTCTAAATGAGGGTTCCCATATAAAGGTGCAGAACATGGCAAAAACAGCCACGAAGGTGCGGGCTGTAACCGCATAGGTTATGCTTGGAACAGGTAAAATAATTAAATAATAGCCCAAAATCAGCAGTGCTGAGATTAGATACACAGCCACCCGCATCTGCTGCAAGCGCATAAAACGCTCACAGCAAAATTGTGCGGCCACTCCCAGAAAAGCTCCTAACAAGAAGGTGAACATGAGTTTTTGGATAAATAGCCCGGGGTCTTTATGCAGAGAAATCATGTACCATACTAGTATAGTTGAGCAGCCAAGACAAAAGACCGTTAAAGGGAAACGTGAAACAGCCTTAAACAACCCTCTGGTGGTAGCTCTAATGGTCTCAGTAAAACGGTTCATAAGAACCTCCTGTTCCATTGTTTAATTGCTTAATTATTCATTCATATGGGCAATGTTGTCAAGCAGAAGTATGACTTACTATAGTCCACCAGCAGGCTAAAATTGGCTTCATTGCTTCGAGAAGCTACTTAGCAGGTGTTGTTGTGATAGTTAACTGAGTGGGTAGCCAGGTTCTCCGACTTGTATTGTCAGCGTTTTGGTTACAGCTGACCATTCTGTGGTTAAAAATGGTTGAACCACCGGGTCACAGACAGGGATCATCAACTCGCCTTAAGCAGTCTGGCCGGTATAGTGACAGATCCTGTACATTATTATGACTTTATTAATGCTTAGAAGGTTCAGCCCATGTTTTGCTAACCGTAAATCTATATACATTGTTATTACGGTTCCTTTTTTGGGTGGCCTGGTTCTCCTCCGCCAGGAACACAAGTCCATCAGCCAGGAGTTGAAAATGAAATAAAATCTCCGGGACGGGACCCGGAGATTAATGTTTGCCCGGCATGTCTGCCGAGGCGATGTGTTGAAAGAAACCCTGTCACCTGACCAGCGGGAAGACAACCCGTAAGCAAGGGCGTCACTCGATTCAATGACCTCGTTGTTTAGCTTTAGCTTGCTGTCTTTTCAGCTGCCACTTCCGATCTCTTTCTGATTCTTTTTCTTCCCTCGAAGTTTTTTGTCTTACCTGTTTTCTTTGCTCTAATTCCAATTTGATTGCCTGTGTTGTGCGTAAGTGGATGCTCCAACAGACTTTACCTCACGGGCTGCCTCTCTTGCAAGCCTTTTGGGATTACTTTTTTTAGTTATCGACCTCGGAGCCGCAATAATTGCATTGGCTTGATTAAAAAGTTGAAATAATTGCTGATTAACGAATTTCAAGACCTCTTCATCATGTGGTTCAGGGCCAAAGATATGTTGAACAGCCCTCACTTTACCATCAATCGCTTGTTCGGCAACACCAACCCAAAACTGCCCGTCATGGTAAATGGTAAGTTTCATCTAAATCCCCCTCTTCATAATGAACTGCAGGAACAATGGACATCCCGAGGGGGAAGGTTACTGGCACCGTGCTTGCGGCGCATCCGGACTACCAACCGGAATCGTGTTTTTATGCTCCTTATTTATATATATCAAATATTTAGCATGTTTTCAACAGATTAAGCCGTTGCTTGAAGCGGATGCAAGATTGTCGGGAGAAGGAAAGAGAGTTTTGTTATCCTGAATCGACAAATTAACTAAAAATTCGGTTTGACAGTTAAGCAGTGAGCAATTATACTCCTAATTGGTAATACTTATGATTTTAATAAATAATATTTATCGATAAAGAAGAGGAGATAAATCTTACTAATTGTGTCCAGAAAAAGCAAAGACCCGACTATAAAAATCACCCACCTCAGCAAATCCTTCGGCAATGTTGAGGCTCTTCGCAATGTCAGCCTGGAAATTAATTCCGGCGAGATACTGGCGATTGTCGGCGACAATGGCGCCGGCAAAAGCACCCTGATTAAGATGTTAGCGGGGGCGCTGATTCCCGATCAAGGCCAGATTATTATTGAAGGTAAAAGTTACAGCTCTCTGACGCCTGGTAGAGCGATCAGCCTGGGGATATCGACCGTTTATCAGGACCTGGCCCTGGTTGACTGCTGCGATGTAGTCAGCAATATTTTTTTGGGCCGGGAGCCGGTCTATGCCGGTTTTCTGGTGAACAGGCGCAAGATGGAAAAAGAAGCCGGCAGAATGCTGGAAGGACTGCAGATCAATATTCCATCGTTGAATACGCCGGTAGGCAAGCCTTGAGCTGTATAGAGCATCGAGGATTTCCCGGTCTGATTCGTCGTACATGGTTGCGGGAAATTTAGTGGTTTTGGTCCGCCAAGGGTGATTTTCTGCAGGTGTAACAGGTTTACGGGGCTGCCTTGGCTGTTTGGGAACGGAATCTTTTGATGGTAACGATTCCAATACCTCAACATCATAGATTGAGCCGTTATATTGCACCTTTAAGCCGAACTGAGTGTTTTTTAATACGGTAACTTTAGCTTTGGGAATCATCGGTATCGTTTTACCGTTACGAATAACCCTGTAATAAACACCTCCGTAAGAGAACGTAGAACCGTGGTCAACCTGTCTAGTCTCTTTGATGAATAAGATGTGGTCGAGATTAACATTATCCTCAAGCTCACGGTAAGGCTGGGGATCTCTAGGCTCAACAGCAAACTTTTCATTGTACTTTTTAATAAACGCAGCCAAGAAAGCATTAGCTTCTTCCATAGTAGTTATACCGGCAATACTTAATTCCACGGTAGTCGGCTTTGCAGGGTTTCCCACAGTCTTTCAATACGGCCCTTTGCTTGGGCAGTTTTTGCCCAGATAAGATTAATACTTAGCTCAGCCATAGCCCTGCCAAACTGAGTATTCTTGGCCTTTTTGCCGTTTAATTCGTCCTCAATCGATAACCTGTCTGTTTTAGGAGAGCGGAAGATGGTGTGGCGGTCAGCATAAATGGCCAGTGGCACACCATTATTCGAGATTACAGTCTTCATAATCCGGAAATACCCTTCAAGGCATTCGTTAGGCGTGAAAAATAAGGCTAAAATCTCCCCTGTGGCATCATCAACGGCTCCATGTAGAGAACATTCCTCATTGTTAAAAAACCAGGCGTGGGGGCTGGCATCGATAATCACCAGCATACCCCTTTGGGGCTTCCTTTTCCTGCGTTTATGATGTTTCACTTTGCTATGCTTCTTAGGGCTTGTAAATCCATTGGAAACAAGTATCTTGTAAACTGAAGGCTTGCTAAGGCTGATAGACTCATATTCCTTAAGCAACTCCTGAAAATGTGAAAAATTAGCTTTTGAATATTTCTCCGATTGTTTATGATTGACCACTAAATCTCGGACTTCATCAGTAAGAGCATGTGAAGGTTTCCGGTCTCTGTTTTTATGGATTACGAACGACTCGCCGTTTTCTTTGACCCCCTTTTTAATGCGTTTTACCTGGCGTTCGCTGAGGCCAAGAGTCTCTGCGGCTTCACTGATAGTCATTTTCCCGTCAAGCAAGCAACGGGCGACATAAAGCTTGTTTCGTTCATCCTGTGTCATTGATAATATCATCCTCCCATTTTACCCAGAGAGGGGGTGACATTTTCTCAGAAATATTTCAGGGTGACATTATCACAGAATGAACACATACGCTAAATAATTTTACTTGAAGCGAGATGATTATAATGGTAAGATCATGCCGTAATCAGTCACAATGCGTCGCAATTCACAATGTTATGATGATATATGGCATATTAGGCGACATTTAGTTATGGTTTGCGAAGGTGGGAATTAATTAGAGTGGGGGGTAGTTTTAGATGATCGAAGAAATGATGCCTGATATATACCGGATAGAAGTCCCTCTGCCTAAAAGTCCCCTCAAGGTTTTAAATGCCTATCTCGTCAAGGGGCAGAGGCGCAATCTGCTCATTGATACCGGCTTCAATATGGAAGAATCCAAAGCAGTATTATTTAAGGCCTTAAAAACACTAGGGGTTGATTTAGCGCAAACAGATATTTTTCTTACGCATTTGCATCCTGATCATAGCGGCCTTATTTCGGCTTTTACCACCGAAAGTTCGGTGATCTACTGCGGCGAACTCGACGCATATATCCTTAACGCCACCCATACCGTGTCCTATTGGTCGGAACTGAAGATACTATTCGGTTTGCATGGATTTCCGCAGCAAGCTATTGATGAGGTAATCAGCAAGCATCCTGGTTGCAACTACAACCCGGATCGGGATCATGTTTTCAGCTTTGTCAAGGATGGCTACATTCTGGACATTGGCGGCTATTACTTTCATTGCGTGGAAACCCCCGGACATACCCCGGGGCATGTGTGTCTTTATGAGCCTGAGCGCCAGATTTTAGTATCCGGTGACCACATTCTGGACAACATCACCTCTAATATCAGTGAGTTAGGGATTACTGATCCCCTGGGCAATTATTTGAAGAGCCTCAAGAAGATTGAATGTCTGGACATCCGCCTGGCGCTGCCGGGCCACCGGCGGGTTATGGCCGACGTGCACAGGCGCATCAGTGAATTACAAACACATCATGACCACAGGTTGGCCGAAGTCTTAAACATATTAAAAGACGGGCCAGCCGACGCCTATCAAGTCGCCGCCCGGATGACGTGGGATTTCGCCGGGACCTGGGACCAGTTTCCTCTGTCACAGAAATGGTTTGCCGCCGGCGAGGCTATTGCCCACCTGCTCTACTTATATAACAAAAATCAGCTCCGGTTCACTAAAGCTGACGGAAACCTCGCCTTTGAGCTTATCGCTTGAGTTCCCGGTTCAACAGCACATCAAAGTAAAAAATAATATTCTAGCCCTTGCGAGCCGTTGGAATGGTTGGCAAGGGCTTTTGATTTATGAGCACTGGAATGAAAATGGTTAGCCCGCTAAATATAATGGGATTACTATAGCTGTATTGCCCGGCAACTTGGAAGACATAGTTCCTAAGAGTAATAGGGAACTGGCTGAAAGGATAATTGGAAATAACGGTTTGTTGATCTCTGAATATGCTTTGGGGCAGGATTTTCTTAAGGAAAACTATACTGAATATTGTAGAATACAGAGTGGCTTATCGTTAGGAATTTGCCCTGTCCAGACGGATATTACCGGGGGGGACGATGCGTACTGTAGAGTTTGCTGAAAACCAGGGCAAAGTAGTTTTTTGTCCACAACCCCTTGAGGATGAAAACTTACCTCAGTATAGGGGAGTGGTGAAATTGCTTTCTGAAAAGAGGGCTATTATACTGTCTGGGAACGATTATAGTTCTATAGATTCATTGTTGATGAGAGAAGTCATCTATTATAAGGAAAGAAGTTGAGACCTCCGCAATAAAATAGTTTACTATTTTTCACAGGGGCATTTTGATTCATTATGTGGAAGGTGAATTGACGCTATTTGTCGAAATTTTGAATGCATCACTGCTAATGAGGTAATAGTCAATGAAAGACAAAGATAAGACTAAAGAACAACTCATCGATGAATTGGCCGGATTAAGAGAACAGGTTAATTTTTACAAGCAAGTGCTTGACGAACTCCCTGTGAGCACAGTTTTTTATGATAAATCGGAGAAATTAATTTATAAAAACAAAGCCACCCAACTTATCGATGGTTACGAAGATAAGCTTTTCCCATCTCTCAATAAATGTGTTTTGGGTCCGAAAGAAATTGCTATTGTGGCTAAGGATGGTGCTGCTAAAGAAGTTCTTTTAATCGAAAACCCCATTTATGATTATAATAGTAATTTTATGGGTACATGTGTTTGTGCTTTGGATATAACTAACTATGTTATGGAAATTAAACAAGCTGGAGAGGCTTTGCAAGAACAATTACATTTTATGCAGCGATTGATTGATACTATTCCAAACCCTATTTTTTACAAGGATGTAAAGGGCTTTTATAATGGCTGCAACAAAGCTTGGGAGCAATATCTTGGTTTAACTAAAGAAGAAATTGTGGGAGCTAGCGCTTATGATATTCACCCTAAAGATTTAGCAGACAAGTACCATGAAATGGATGAATTGCTGTTTAATAATCCAGGTGTACAGCTTTACGAAATACCTTTTATTCATGCTGATGGCACCAAGCATGAAGTTATTCTCAACAAGGCTACATACCTGAATAATAATGGATCTTTGGCTGGTTTGGTGGGAGTGCTTATAGATATTACTGAACGCAAGTTGGTTGAGGAAAAACTTCGTTCCGCCAACCAGCGGTTTCAAGATATCATCGAATTTCTTCCGGACGCTACCTATGTGGTTGACAGTGAAAAAAAAGTTATTGCCTGGAATTTGGCCATGGAGGAGCATACTGGAATACCGAAGAGGGATATTTTGGGTAAAGAAGGTAATATTGACACTATACCCTATTATGGAAAAGCCAGGCTTAATTTGATCGATCTTTTGCTCGCAGAAGACAAGGGTATGGAAAAATACTATGACTACGTTGAAAGAAAGGGCAACACCATCTCTGCCGAGGTCTATTTACCATTCGTAAATAAAGGTATGGGCGCTTACCTGTGGGGAATTGCCTCACTACTCTTTGATGGTAATGGTAATATGATTGGAGCTATCCAGTCTAACCGTGACATAACAAGCCGCAAACTATATGAGAAATCACTTAAATTATCTGAGGAACGATTTGCCAAAGCTTTTAATGCTTCCCCTGAACTAATGGCTATTACAACGATTGCAGACGGTCGATATATTGATGTTAACAAAAGTTTTCTGAGGACAACAGGTTATCATCGTGATGAGGTGATAGGTCACACTTCAAATGAAATAAATATTTGGGTTGACCCGGAAACCCGGAAAGTTTTAATAGATACAATTGAAAAACATGGAAGCATTTATAACAAGGAGCTTAGTATACGGGCCAAATCGGGAGAAGAGCGCGAGGTGCTTTTTTCAGCTGAGATAATTAGTCTTAACGACGAGCAGTGTATGCTGACAGTGGTAAATGATATCACTAACCGAAAAAAGATTGAAAAAGAGATGGCGCGTCTCGATCGCCTAAACATGGTGGGGGAGATGGCTGCTGGTATCGGTCATGAGATTAGGAATCCCTTAACAATAGTAAAGGGGTTTTTGCAATTACTGAGAAGTAAAGAACAATGTTCTCAATACTTGGAGTTTTTTGACCTGATGATCGATGAACTGGAAAGGGCAAATTCAATTATTACAGAGTTTCTTTCATTAGCTAAAAATAGAGTCGTAAATTTGAAAAAGGTAAACATCAACAGTATATTGGAAACTATGTTGCCTCTAATCCAAGCTGATGGATTTAAATCTGATAAGCATATCATAATGGAGCTTGGTGATATACCAGAATTGTTGCTTGATGAGAAGGAAATGCGGCAGCTGATTTTAAACCTTGTGCGCAATGGATTGGAAGCTATGAATAATAGCGGTAACCTTACTATAAGAACATATACTGATAGTGAAGAGGTTGTTCTGGCAGTCCAGGATGAAGGCGCGGGAATCCCTGAGGAAATTTTGGGGAAAATAGGCACACCTTTTTTCACCACGAAAGAATCCGGGACCGGTTTGGGATTGGCTGTTTGCTATAGCATTATTGCCAAACATAAAGCAAATGTTAAAATTTCAACCGGTTCAACAGGGACAACTTTTTACGTGAGGTTTGCAAGATAGAAAGACTGTTAACCTGCCTACCGGCTCTGTTAAAATGCTTAACTCTACGAGTGCTGTATTAAATTACATTGCTGCAGTTATTTGCGGCATTTTTTTATCTGCAAAATTTCTTCATAACAGTTTTATCTTGACATAACTCCAGCTTGAGATTATAAGTAATAATAACTAGTAAATAAGAATATATGTATTTAGGAGGTTGTCTCTTGAAAGAACAACAACTTGTTGAGCAGCTGCGTCGCAACGGATATAAAATCACACCGCAACGTCAGGAGATCCTGAAGGCGTTCATGGAAAGCAGCAGCAGGCTGCCGCAAAGCGCCGAGGACATTCACAATAGAGTTGTTGAAAAATACCCTAATGTCAGCCTGGACACGATTTATCGAAATCTTAATGTGCTTGAGGGTTTAGAGATCATCAGCAGGCTTAGCCTCAAAGACGGCAAGAGCCGTTATGAGTTAAACCCGGGTGGCAGTCACCAGCATCATTTAATTTGTTTGGGGTGTGGAGCGGCGGAAGCAATAGACTATTGCCCGTTACAGGCCCTGCATGAGATAGGAATAGCAGAGGAGAAAAAATTTGAAATCAGAGAACACAGCTTTGAGATATTTGGCTATTGCTCACTTTGCAGAGAGCGGTCTGATGAGATAGGCAAACTGCCTGGTAAATGCAGTTGAACAGTATGTACAAAGCCTCAAGGTCGTTTGGATGGCAATTTTATCGAAATTCTTAAGTGAGGCATTTGAATTAATGGGTATTACGGAGATTTTTGAGCATATGCAAGAAAAAGCCTGCGGTCTTTGCTGTACAAAGCTGGAAGGCTTTGGGGTGAGTATTGGTAAAACTGAAATACTCAGGGACATCAATATTCATATTCATTGCGGAGAATTGACGGCCTTAATTGGCCCCAACGGGGGAGGGAAGACCACCCTGTTGAAAGCGATCCTTGGTGAAATCTCCCATACCGGCGCGATCAAATTTCTTGACGCCAGGGAACAAAAGAGCAGGAAGCCGGTCGTGGGCTATGTTCCCCAAAGATTGGATTTTGACCGGGGAGCGCCGGTCAGCGTAATGGATCTGTTCGCCGCCAGTTTATCTGTCCGGCCGGTCTGCTTCGGTTATTCACGGAAACTGCGTGAACGCGTTTCAGCCAGTTTGGTCCATGTTCAGGCGGACCACCTTTTGGAACGGCGGTTGGGGGATCTCTCGGGAGGGGAAATGCAGCGGGTACTTTTAGCGTTGGCTCTCGACCCGGGGCCAGACCTGCTTTTGATGGACGAACCCGTTTCAGGCGTTGACGCGAGGGGCAGAGAGTTATTTTACCAACTGGTTTTTAACTTGCGCCGTCAATATGACCTCTCGATTATTCTGGTCTCCCACGATTTGGATATGGTAGCGCGTTATGCCGACCGCGTTGTGCTTTTGAACAAGACGGTACTCTGTACAGGCGCTCCGGCAGAGGTCTTGACCAGCGAAAAGCTCCTGCAGGCTTATGGGCAGCTCTGCTTGGAAACTAAGGCGCAAAACTATTTGCAGCCCAATATCGTTGGAGGTGTCCCCGTTTAATGGAGCTTTGGTATGCTTTTGTTAGCCATATGTTACCGTTTGCCTGGGCCAGCCATGGGTTTATGAAGAATGCCCTGCTGGCAGTGTTGTTGGTCGGGCCAATGTTCGCCATCATGGGGACGATGGTTGTCAATAATAAAATGGCTTTTTTTTCTGATACCATTGGACATTCTTCGCTAACAGGCATTGCTATCGGAGTGCTCCTGGGATTCCAGGACCCTTTATGGATCATGCTTGTTTTTTCAGTCTTTTTGGCGGTTGCTATTTCCATGCTGAAACTCTGGACTACGGCCCCCACCGATACTGTGATTGGTTCGGTTGCCGCAATAATGGTAGCTCTCGGCATAGTCCTGCTCTCGCGGGGGGGAGGTTTCGCCAAGTTCTCACGGTTTCTCATCGGTGATATACTTAGCATAACTTCCGGGGAAGTGCTGCTCTTGGCCATAGCTCTGGGCGGGGTTTTACTCCTATGGGGATTGATGTTCAACAAGTTTTTGCTGGTTAGCGTTAATCAATCCGTCGCTCTTAGCAGGGGCATACCTGTGCGTCTGGTAGAAATAATTTTTTGCGTGGCAACGGCGATTATAGTAACCATATCGATTCAATGGGTCGGCATCCTGATTATAAATTCATTTTTGATTTTACCGGCTGCAGCGGCCCGTAATGTAACCGGCAACATGATGAGCTACCATATCGTTTCGGTATTGATAACAATTTTTTCTGGAGTTGCCGGCCTGTTATTGTCTTACTACTGGGCTACCGCTACCGGGGCAACGATTGTTTTAATAACTGCCCTTTTCTACTTGGCCACTCTTTTGATGAAACCCCGTTTGGCCTGAAAATAGACTAAAATTTGTTATTATTCCAAAATCTTATGTCTAAAACTCGCCATTTTGTGAAGGGATTAAGATCTTCGGCAGAGAAAATATTAAAATGAGCTTGACAATAGGCCAGGACTTGGCCTACTCTTTTATTTACGGCATTGTCGAGCTGCGTGGGACAGCCCGTCCACCTTATGGCTGGTTTTTTGACTTTTCCCAGATATAGGCGCCGATTTGGCTAAGCGCTTTCTTTAGGCCGCCAGGGTCTTTTAGTGTATAGCCCTTTGCCCAGTAATCAGCAAGTATTTCGTTGAATTTCACAAACCCGGATATTCCGGTAACAATCCAAAGATGAACATACCCTACATCTTTTTCATCGCAGGAATGGTCCTGGTCGTGTTTGTGGGTAATGCGAAAATCGCGTATGCAGTTTTCGTCATCACACCATGATAGGGTCCCTTCATTTACAGTTAATTCTTTGCCGCAAGTGTCACATAAAAAGGCCAAAACGAATCACTTCCATTTCTATATTTTAAAAATTATAAATACAATTAAGAATGCTTGACCATTATTTTTCCACAAAACGAGTCCGGGCACCTTCTTTTTATGAGAAATGAAACGCATAAAGATTTCAAAATTATCTAAATTAAGACAGGTTGTGGTGCCTTTTACAATCGCGTGACTATTTGAAGAAGGCGCACTGACTTCATGGCATCCCTTTTGCATATTCATTATTAAGATAATACTAAATATTTAGTTATTAAGGGGGGGTGCTATAGGCAATGGCTTGCAGGCTATCTTGAAAGGGATGGCCTAATTAGGTAATTCCCGCCATAGCTGCTGTTAAAATGTGTGCGTGTCAATTATACGCGGGTTTACCGGGAGAAAAGGTCTTGGTTTGGGTGGGCTGAACAAGCCCACAGCGCAGTGTCGTGTAGTGTACGTTAAGGGGAGGATTTTAGTTCGGCTGAGCTGTTAAAAGCTCGTACAGTTAGTAAAGGACTTCAGAAAAAACCTTTTATTACTGGTGAGGTTTAGGGGTGTTTGCCTCAATCTGTTCCTTTGGGGAAAGGAGAGTAACATGGAGCTAGCGAAGAACTTACAGAAGACTCTCAATAAGTCTTATGGAAAGACAGACCTGTATGTTGACCTCGCTGAATCGATTACCGGTATTATACTGGTAGGTTTCTTGTGGATGCACATGCTCTTTGTAGGTACGATTTATATCAATAATGGTGTTTTGTTTAACTCGTTATCCGAGGGTCTGGATAAGTATTATCTGGCTCAAATTGGCATACCGGCCACGGTATTGGTTATTTTGCTTCACATTTTTATGGCCGGCCGGCGCGCGCCGATGCGCCTGCGTGATTTGAGGATAGCGTGGCGGTTGACCAAGATGCTCAATCACTATGATACCTGGGTTTGGGTTGGTCAGGTAATCACAGCCTTATTGATAGGTATTTTCGCAAGTATGCACCTTTGGACAGTCATGACAACCTGGCCTATTGAAGCGGTGAAAAGCGCTCACCGTGTCGCCGATCCGGGTGTTGCTTTTTGGGGTCATTTCAGCATCCCATACTATTTAATTTTTTATACAATTTTTCTGCTCGTGGGAGAATACCACGCCGGATTCGGACTCTACCGTATCCTTGTCAAGTGGGGCTGGTTTGAGCGGCATAAAATGGGCTGGGTGTTAAAAGGAATAACCGTTATTATTATTTGCATCGGCGTTGGAGCCCTTTACATGTTCACTCAGTTAGCTAAAATGTATCCGCATGTAGGAGGTGCCCTATGAGCGCGAAACATACTCATATATCTGATGTTCTAGTTGTTGGCGCCGGCCTTGCCGCTGAACGGTCCGCCATTGAGGCTGCCGAACAGGGGTTGAGTGTTATTATCCTAAGCCTGATTCCGCCGCGGCGCTCGCACAGTACCGCTGCCCAGGGCGGCATGCAGGCGTCTCTAGGAAACGTTGCGATGGGCTTGGGTGATAACCCCAGGATTCACCTGGAGGATACTATTAAAGGTTCTGACTGGGGCTGCGACCAGGAAGTCGCTAAAGCGTTTTGCGATACTGTTCCGATTATGATCCGGCAACTTGACGCCTGGGGTGTCCCCTGGAACCGTGTTACGGCCGGTAAGAAAAAATACGCCAGTGGTGTAGAAACAGAGGACTTAAAAGAAAAAGAAGGTTTGATTACCGCCCGTGACTTCGGCGGTGTGGCCAAGTGGCGCTGCTGCTATACAGCTGATGGCACCGGCCATACGGTGATGTTCGTTGTGGACACAGTCGTTTGCAAGCTGGGGATTACCGTCCATGACCGGATGGAAGCCATCTCCTTGATACACGACGGTGAAACCTGTTTGGGAGTTGTCGCCAGAGACTTGAGAACTGGTGACTTAAACGTATACCTGGCCAAGTCGACCGTTATTGGTACCGGTGGCGCCGGACGTATATACGCTGCGTCCACCAACGCTGTTATCTGTGAAGGCACCGGCGGGGCTATCTGCCTCAACACCGGTCTTGTTCCTCTCGGCAATATGGAAGCTGTCCAGTTCCACCCCACGGGCATGCCGCCGGTGTGGATCCTGATGACAGAAGGAGCCCGGGGTGACGGTGGATACCTCTTGGATAAGAACATGCACCGCTTTATGCCCGATTACGAGCCTAAGAAGAAAGAACTTGCCTCACGTGACGTCGTCTCCCGCCGCATGATCCAGCATATTCGGGCAGGTTATGGTATCCAGAGCAAGTACGCGCCGCAGCACCTCTGGTTGGATATCCGCCATTTGGGTCGCAAGTGGGTATGGAACAACTTGCGTGAGATATCCAATATCGCCATGAACTTTAACGGTTTGGATCCGGCCAAGGATCTGGTTCCGGTTCTCCCCACCCAGCACTATACCATGGGCGGTATCCGGACCAATAAGAACGGTTTTGCATACGGCCTCAAGGGTCTCTTTGCTATCGGTGAAGCGGCCTGTTGGGACCTCCACGGCTTCAACCGCCTGGGCGGCAACTCCCTGGCGGAAACAGTCACCGCGGGATTCCTGGTTGGTAAAGAGGTTGCCAAATATACCCTGGGTGCTACACAGAAGTTTGATTACAAACTGGTCGAAGGTTTTGTCAAGCAGGAAGAAGAACGGATCAAGAACCTTATTTCCGGCAAAAACGGTAAGGAAAACACATACGAAATCAAGGAAGCAATGGGACAGACCATGATGGACCATGTCCACATCTTCCGGACCGGTCCGGCATTGCAAGAAGGTGTGACAAAGCTCCAAGAACTCTACAGGCGTTCACTGAAGATCGGACTGCGTTCCTCCGGACAGG
Source organism: Pelotomaculum sp. FP (assembly GCF_004369245.1). Lineage (NCBI taxonomy): Bacteria > Bacillati > Bacillota > Clostridia > Eubacteriales > Desulfotomaculaceae > Pelotomaculum > Pelotomaculum sp. FP. The sequence goes on from NZ_QFGB01000026.1 coordinate 50,933, forward strand.
GAGCCAATCCGGAACTGGCTCAAGCATTGCGGATGCCAGGTATGATCCGTATGGCGCTCTGCGTGGCATACGGCGCTCTGATGCGTACGGAAAGCCGTGGCAGCCACTCTCGCGAAGACTTCCCGAAGCGGGATGACGCCAATTGGCTTAAGCGGACGCTGGCTTACTGGAAACCAGGGGCCGATCTGCCCACGCTTGACTACGAACCTGTTGCCACTCCACATATGCCTCCAGGAGACCGCGGCTATGGAGAAGCAACCGCAGGCCCGAAGGCGGCAAAATAACGTGGTAAAAGGAGGCATGAATAGATGGCACGCAAGTTAACATTCTCGATTTTTCGCTATAATCCGAACAAGCCGGGCGATAAGCCCAGGATGCAGGAATATACGTTCGAAGAATTCGAAGGTTTGACCATGTTCGTGGCACTGAACAAGATCCGTGAAGAGATGGATCCGACCCTGATGTTTGACTTCGTCTGCCGCGCAGCGATCTGCGGTTCCTGCGCCATGATGATTAACGGCAGGCCCCGGTTGGCCTGCAAAACCATGACCAGGAACCTGCCCAGCCGGATTACGGTGTTGCCGTTGCCGGTATTCAAGCTGATTGGAGACCTCTCGGTTGATACTGGAACCTGGTTCAGGAATTTACAGATCAAGACCGAATCATGGATTCATACCAATAAGAAGTTTGACCCCAATGCTCTGGAAGTAAGGATGGATAATAAAACGGCAGAAGAAATTTATGAGCCGGAACGTTGCGTTGAGTGTGGCTGTTGTGTGGCTACCTGCGTAACTGCCAATATCCGTGAAGACTTCATTGGAGCAACAGGAATCAACAGGGTTTCGCGTTTCATGATGGATCCTCGGGATGAACGTTCAGACGCTGAATATTATGAAGTGGTTGGCAATGAGGACGGCGCTTTTGGCTGTGTTGGTTTGATGGCATGTGCCGACCTGTGCCCCATGGAAATACCCTTGCAGACGCAGCTGGCTTATGCCCGGCGCAAGATGGCCGCAGCCGGCTTAAAGCTCCAGTTTGCGGGAGTGAAAATATCTTAAACAGGTAACTCTTTAGTAAGGACTAAAACGCCGTGGCGGAAATGAAAACTGCCACGGTGTTTTTTTCTGTATTGAAGGACATATAATGATGAGTTTCTCAAGGCAAGTAGCCGTCTTGGTATAGAAAATATTAGGAGATACAAAATATGTGTGTGGTTGATTTTGTTCGTCAAATATTGGTATAATGTATTGTATTTTAAAAGAAATTAAAGCACTCCATTGAAAGCGGTGAACCGTTGCAATGAAAATTTATGATGAACTGGTAGCTCGTGGCTTGATTGCCCAGGTTACCGACGAAGGAGAAATTAAAGAACTTATTAATAATGGTAATGCAACATTTTATATTGGATTTGATCCAACTGCGGATTCTTTGCATGTTGGTCATTTTATGGCCCTATCCCTGATGAAACGCTTGCAGATGGCAGGAAACAAACCGGTTGCTCTTCTTGGAGGCGGAACAGGGATGATTGGTGATCCATCCGGCCGGACGGATATGCGTTCGATGATGACACCTGAAACAATTCAGCACAATATTGATTGCTTGAAAAAGCAGATGGAACGCTTCATCGAGTTTGGTGAAGATAAGGCGATTATGGTTAATAATGCAGACTGGCTCTTAAAGCTGAATTATATTGAATTACTGCGTGAAGTAGGAACCTGTTTTTCTGTAAATAATATGTTGCGCGCAGAATGTTATAAGAACAGAATGGAAAAGGGACTCTCCTTTTTGGAATTCAATTATATGATCATGCAGTCCTACGATTTTTATTACCTGTTTCAGCATTACGGGTGCAATATGCAGTTCGGCGGTGACGACCAGTGGTCTAATATGCTGGGTGGTACTGAACTGATTCGCCGTAAGTTAGGCAAAGATGCCTACGCCATGACAATTACACTACTAATGAACTCCGAAGGCAATAAGATGGGCAAGACGGCCAAGGGTGCTGTTTGGCTTGACCCCAACAAAACCTCACCTTTTGAATTCTTTCAGTATTGGCGTAATGTCGGTGACGCTGATGTGCTCAAGTGCATCCGTATGCTTACCTTCTTGTCCCTGGAACAGATTGACAAAATGGACAAATGGGAAGGCAGCCAGCTAAACGAAGCCAAGGAAATTCTGGCCTATGAACTGACAAAGCTGGTCCACGGTGAAGAAGAAGCCCAAAAGGCCATGAACGCTTCTCACGCTCTCTTCGCAGGCGGCACGGATGATTCTGACATGCCAACTACTGAAATTGAAACCGAGCAACTGACCAATGGTGCGATCAGTATTTCGGATTTGCTGGTGGTGTGTGGTTTAACGGCTTCTAAGAGTGAAGGAAGACGTCTGGTGCAACAGGGTGGTGTATTTGTTAATGATACTAAAGTTGAATCCATTGATCATAAAATTACTTTAGAACAATTGAAAAACAGTGTCAAAATACGTAAAGGTAAGAAAACTTACCATAAGGCTTTGATGAAGTAAAGAAAATGATAACTGGAGTAAAAGCCTGGGTAACTATATCGGTATAGACGAACGATATGATGCTGCGGTATTTTAAACTGGTAACTGCCGTATCTCTGTAAGAGTTGGGTGATATTGAAAGAGGCTTAAAGTTCGGTGAAATGCATCCAAGGATGTCAAGATGCGCCTGGCCAGGGAAATTGTCTCACAGTACCATGACCATGATGCAGCAGTTGCCGTTGGAAGAGGAATTGATAAGAATATTCCAACAAAAAGATCAGCCTGATGAAATACCTGACTTTAGATTATCAGAGGACATGCTGGAGGACGGGTTGATCTTGCTGCCCAAATTAGCACCCGGCAGCGCCTCAAGCACAAGCAACGACAGACGTCTTATCCAGCAGGGGGCGGTAAAAGTCCGAGGAGAAAAAATTTAAAGTGCAAATGGCCCAAAGGGTTGAGATATAAACTTTTGACCAGGAAGAATCTATTTCAAGAACAGAATTAAGATAAGAAAGGGCGCTTAGGCGCCTTTTCTATTTTCGAACAACTAATATTGGCATGATTTAGTACAGCCCTTGGAACATTTTTTTATGCACTTATTGCAATCAGCAATCATTTTTACTGTTGAAACATAAATTAGTATACGGGAATTATTTTAAAAAATTAGTCCCATTTAACATGGTTTAAGGAGGTGACAACCTGTTGTTTAAAAGGAGAAGAAGGGTGCGGCCAGGCCTTGTGCTGGGCGCCTTCTTTCTTGCTTTAGCGGCGCTCTTGATCATGCTGGATCTTTCACTCAGAGGTACCTTCTATGGCATAGCAGAGGTCAAAGCAGTGCAAATAGCAACAAATGCTATCCAGGAGACACTCAAGGAACAGGTAGTTGATCAGAATATCCGGTATCAGGATTTTATTGTAATTCACACGGACAGCGAGGGACACATAACCCTGATGCAGGCCGATACCGTCAGTGTCAATAAATTTGCCGCTGCAACAACACTGGCAGTAGAAAAAGCTCTAGAAAATTTCAGGTGGCAATCCTTTAGTATTCCGCTCGGGCAAATGCTAAGACTTCCACTGTTGGCACACTGCGGCCCAAATATTACCTACCATATTATGCCGGTTGGCTCGGTAAGAGTAAATGTTTTAGACAAGTTTGAGTCCGCTGGGATAAACCAGACCAGACATTCAATATACCTTGCTTTTGACACCAGCGTCCGCATTGTAGTGCCTTCCAAAAGCGGTGAGGCAGTTGTAACAACTCAAGTGCCTCTGGTGGAAAGTATAATAGTAGGAAACGTACCTGACACGTTTGTAAATGTGACCGGAGGCGTTTTCGGAAGTGGTTTATTAAAATAGGTTTTTATTGAATCTTCCTCCAGCATAGTGAATAATTATAAATATCACGTTACAAAATATTTTATGGTCAATATAGTTATGTACTATAAAATTACAGATAATTTGATTTTTTATTCCAAATTTCTTGACAGATTACACTAAGTTATGGTAAATTATTAAATGTTGCTGCTGAATTTATCACGATTGGCTCAGGCCAGTCGAGTTAAGGTCAAGTAGCGGGGGACATCCTGCATTTACTGATATCAACCTGCACAAATTGCCACTTGACCGCAGATTGTAGAAGTGATAGAATAACAACTGTTCGCGCCGCAAGGCGCGAATCCGGCCAGAAAATACCAGTTGACGCGGGGCCGGCAGAAATGATAAGATAACATTTGCGTCGCGCTAAAGGGCGACACGGTCTTTGAAAACTAAACAGTGGATGGATGGAAATGAGACGTGGGATGTGAGACGTGAGACGTGGGAATGAATGACAGACTCAAGGGTCCAGGACCCAAGAGGAAGCCGGGAGTTCACACGACAAGCGAACTACGACCCATGACTCAACACATGACTCTCGTCAAAGTGAAAACTAAACGAGCAGTACATTCCAAAACAACGAGTGAGAAGTGTCGTAAAAGACACAGGCTCACAAACTTTACGAGCCAATCAAATTATTCAGATATAAATGGAGAGTTTGATCCTGGCTCAGGACGAACGCTGGCGGCGTGCTTAACACATGCAAGTCGTGCGGTGAGAGGTGAGAGTTGAGAGGTTAGAAGTGAGAATAAGAAGCAATTCGGCAAGCCGAATTGCAACGATAAAAATCTCACATCCAACTTCTCACATCTCACTTCTCATAGCGGCGGACGGGTGAGTAACGCGTGGATAACCTGCCTTAATGACCGGGATAACGCCGGGAAACTGGCGCTAATACCGGATACGCTCACGGGGAACACATGTTTGGGTGAGGAAAGGAGCAATCCGCATT
>NZ_QFGB01000027.1:0-55427 GCF_004369245.1 Pelotomaculum sp. FP
TCACGATCTGCTTCATTTGCATGCATTTTTCAGCTTCCCTAAGAGAAAAGAGCATCCTGATAAGCTCTTCTGCCCTCATGATGCTCTTTTGCCTTGCCGACTCTTTGCTTATCTTAATGACATTGCCCGCGGCGCCCTCTTTTTTCCGCGCCAGAATTCCGCGCAGCATATCTATTTCACCGACGATCCCGTTGGGCAGGAACAGGATAATCAGGCAGACCAGGACACCAAACACCAGGACGTTGGCCGAACCCAGCGTGGTCCGGAACACTTCGCCCAGGACAATATAAATAGCCGCCCCGACGGTGGGGCCCCAGGTCGTGGCGACGCCCCCGAGCATCACCACCATAATCACCATTACCGAGACGTTGGTAAGGTTGAATACAATATTGGGGTCGATAAAAGCAACGTAGTTCATGTAAAAGGCTCCCGCCAACCCGGTGAAAAAGGCGCTGGGCAGCAAAGCATAGTTCTTGTACAGGGTGGTGGGTATGCCCAGAGAGGTGGCGGCGTCCTGGTCTTCCCTGATGGAAACCAGGTAATAGCCTATTTTCGAGTGTACAATGTAGTAAGTAACCCCGATGGTCAGCAGCAGGGCGGCCAGTCCCACATAGTAGTAAAACATCTTCGTGGTTATAGCGGGCATGATCAGTATGCCCTTGGCGCCGTTGGTAAAGGGCAGGTTGATGAACAACAACCTGAAAACCTCACCCAGCGCCAGCATAGCCAGCGCAAAATAAGGGCCTCTCAGGCGAAAAGCAATCACACCAATGGGCAGGGAAACAACAACTGCGGCAATAGGGCCGAGCAGCATGCCCCACCAGGGGGAAACGCCCATATGGAACTGCAAGAGCCCCGCCGCGTAGGCCCCCACCCCGAAGAAGGCGGCGTGGCCAAAGGAAACCTGGCCGGCATAACCGCCCAAAAGGTTCCAGGAGGTCCCGATAATCGCCCAGATAAAAATCAGGATGATTATGTGCAGTTGGTAAGGGGCTTTGATTACCAGCGGCAGAATAACAGCTATAACTAAAAGCAGCAATTTCAGCAATAGGTTGACGTTTTTCATTGATCATAACCTCCTTGCCAAACTGCGGAAGCCGCCCGGCAGGAACAGGAGCACCAGCAGGAATATGACCAGTCCCACGAGGTCCTTGTAGCCCATAGAAATGTAGGTGGCTCCCAGCGATTCGGCAATCCCCAGGATTAGCCCGCCGATGGCCGCCCCCATCGTGCTGCCCATGCCGCCCAGGATCGTAATAATAAAGGACTTGGCGGTAAACAGGTGGCCGATGTCAGGCCACAGGTAAAAAAGCGGCAGTAAAAGCGACCCGCCGGCCGCGGCAAGGGCCGCGCCGATGCCAAAGGTCAACATGGTTATCCTCGAAGAATTTACCCCCATATAGACAGCAGCGTCGCGATCCTGGGCAGTGGCCCTGATGGACTTGCCGATATCGGTTTTGGTCAGGAAAAGGTGCAAGAGCAAGGTGAAGCCCATAGCTATAAAGAAACCGATAACCATCGCCACGCTGATCGACATGCCGCCTAAATAAACCGTATCAGTAGAATAACCGGTGGTAACGGAACGGTAATCCGATTTAAACATAAGCCGCATGACCTCTGTCAACACCAGCATGATGCCGACCGTCAGCAGGACCTGGTTCTCGGGAAGGATAGATTCAACCTCCACCAGGCGGTTGATCATATATTTTTGAATCAGGCATCCAATCAAAAACAGGACAGGCATTGCAATGAACATGCCGATATAGGGATCAATGCCATAATTGGTAAAGCAGACATAAGTAACGTACATGCCCACCATCACCAAAGCGCCGTGGGCCAGGTTGATAATTTTCATAACCCCCATGATCAGGGTCATGCCGATGGCAATCAGAGCGTACATCCCGCCCAGCAGGATACCGCATATGACTGTCTGACCAAATAGTTCCATAAGCTTACCTGGTTTCAAGGACCTAAACAAACTGGCTTTATTTAGATGCTTCTCCTGCCGACTAAACAGGAGTCAGTGTCACCCCAGGCTGCAAGTCGCGTGTTCTGCCCGGAAGGGGGCGCCGCTGCCCGCCGCCAGGTTTTCACACCTGAAAAGCGCGGCTTTAACCGCGTGTCCTTGCGGAGCAATACCTGATGTGACGACCAAGAAACCCTTTCCTTTTACTTGTTTTTGTCAATATTCATATACACCGGATCCGGGAGCGAAGCGAAAGGAGTTTAAGCCGCCCGAATAAACCAACCATATCCAATCAATCAATGAAAATGTTTAGGATTCATACTGCATTCCTCCGGGGCCTGTGGGAATGAATTGGCGCCCACATCGGGAGGATGTAAAACGAGGTTTTGGTAAGGTTGCGCCTGATCATGCAACCTTACCTCAACCTGTTGTCCAGCAGACTTAAAGAAGATGTTTTCCTTCCGCTCTTTTTAAGCGGGCTAGCGCTCCCGCCACTTGGGTACGGGGTAAGTGTAGTCGGAGGACTTCACGTTTTCCGGCCAGATGACCTCCAGGTTTCCTTTCTTCCATTGCACGACGTAGGTAATAGGCTTGTTCTGGTTGGTATAGCCTTCCCAGTCTTCAAACTTGATCGGACCCATGATGGTCTCGATATCTGTTTCCTTGAGGGCTTTTTGGATGCCGGTGTTGGTAAGTTCCTGGGCCCGGCTCAGGGCGTCCGCGATCACGTACATGGTGGCGTAGGCCTGGGCGCCGTGATAATCCGGCTCCTTGCCGTACTTCTGCTTGTAGTTCTTAAAATAATCGCCCGCGCCCGGCCAGGTTACGCTGGGCACCCACAGGGTTGTCGAGGAGATATACTCCGAGGCGTCACCGGCATTCTCTTTGAATTCGGGCATGGTGTAGCCGGCTCCGCCGCCGACAAAGAGGTTGGTGTTGAAATCAAGCTCTTTCATCTGCTTGACGATCATGGCCGCGTCCATAACGTACGACACGGCGAAGATCATTTCCGGATTGGTGTTTCTCATGTTGGCCAGCATCGGCTTGAAGTCGATCGCGCCATGCTCATAGGCCTGGTCAAAGACGATGTTGATGCCCCTCTTCTGACAATCTTCCCTGAATCCTTTAGCCGAGGAGAGGCCGAAATCGGTGTTTTCATAAATAATAGCCACATTTTTGGGCTTGACCACTTGTTCGAGCATTTCCCACAGGGCGCCGGTATATTTGCTGGCAGGCGCTGCGGTGCCTCTAAAAACATACTGCCAGCCTTGTTTGGTAATTTCATCGGAAGAGCCTGTCACCGCCAGGAAGGGCGTGGTCATGGCCTGGGCGGACCCGGCAATAACGTTGGTGCAGGCGCTGCTGTAACCACCGCTGAGCATGACGACCTTATCCTGGTTGATCAGCTTCTCGGTCGCCGATTTGGCTACGTCCTGCTTGCCCTGGTCGTCTTCAAACAAGAGCTGAATTTGTTTTCCGTTTACCGTGGTCTTGCCGGCGGCCTTCAGCTCCTCGTAAGCCATTTCGAAGGAGTTCTTTTCCATGGTGCCGAACATGGCCTCGCTGCCGGTTATGGGCAACACAATCCCTACCTTAACGGCGTCCGCGCTCTGTGCGCCGCCTCCGCCGCCGCAGCCGCTGACCAATAAAGCCAAACCCATAATCAAAACTAAAGTCAGCAAAAACCATCTTGCTTTTTTCAAACGCTAATACCTCCTCATAATAAAATCATGTAATTTTTTCATTTTAGTCTACTTTTTTCACTTCACCTCCACCAGTTTTTTCCAACAATATAAATCACACTGTCCGGGATATTTCCCGGCAGCATAAGCAGGCCTGCATTAAGAAAACCGGCAACAACCGCCAAAAGCCCGTCAACCAATCAGTCAACCGGAAATTATGTAAGAATTTGTCTTTTGTTTTTAATGAAATTGGAAAAAGGTTTTTTAATTATAACATAATAAATATTCGATATATACAAGATTATTAAAATCTTTCGTATTTTCTGTGTATTTTGAATATCATTATACTGTATACGTGATACACTAATACCTCCAAACCAGGCGTTAAGTGTTTGGCTATATCTTACAGAGCTGTTTATATTATAAATAATATGGGTTTTGGCCGGAAGAATATGCTCATAAAGTTACACAGTTTTTTTAATGTTTTGTGTATTCAGAATAATAAATACAACACCGCAAGGAAGCAGGGGGACGGTTCTTTTGCTTCCTTTTGAGGCGCGAAGCTATGCGCGAAAGCCGCATCCACTTGCCAAACAGTCTGTACAAATGCTATTTTATTCTAAGACAACCATTTTGCCGACCCGGCAAAAGCAGGGAGTTATCACCAACAACTACAGGAGCGATCCCCATCGCACACCGCGCGTTAGCCGGACTGTTTAATCCATAATGCTGAAGGGAACCGCGGTTCATCCTGATTTGCACAAATGAATTCACGTAAGTGCCTTTATTATGAAAATGGGGGCGGTTAAATGACGGCAAGGCGAAGGAGCGCCCATCGTAAGCAGATGGAGGGCTCCGGCATACACGGGGGTAATAAGCGGCAACAAGACCTGCCTGGCAGGGACTCCTGCCTTGAGAGCGGCAGTGGCCCCTCGCCAACCGGGGGGACGTCAAAGAGCCGGGGGAGCCTGCCGGTTGCGGTTGTATTGGAGATCATCGCCCGGGAGTATAGCGGAGACGCCCGGGAAGAGGCCTTATGCCGGGTGGCGTTGCGGGTAGCCGAGGAAAGCGGTCAAATCGAGTCTTACCGGGCACGCTGGGACGAAGAAGAAAGCGCCCCGGCCGGTATCAGGTCGTCACTGCTCTTTGACCGTAACCAGTGCCTGGAATTAATCAACTATTATAAAAGCAGCGGCCGTATGGAAAAGCTGCAGCAGGAAAAAGAGAAGCTGGCGCAGATAGAAGGACGGCTGTTGCTGGGAGGAGGCTCCCCAACGCGGATTACCAATGAAGATCTGAACAAGCTGGAGGAATTCATCAAAGAGTCCGGCTTCTAACAAGACGGAAGCAGGGGGACGGTTCTTTTGCTTCCTTCTTCGGGAAGAAGGAAGCAAAAGAACCGTCCCCCTGCTTCCTGATAAGTTGATAAACGTCTCCTACGGTAAGCGCCTTTAACGCTTATATTTCCACTCCAGACTGCTCGATTAATGAAACTATGCCGACTACTTTGTCAACATCAATTACAAAACCGATACCGGTCCCCGGTTTTTGCAATTGTCCTGCTTCAACTATTGCTTTTAGAACATCATTGGTTTTATCCTTATGGATTAACGTTAAAATAATATCCTTTTCCGGCTCAATAGGTAAACCCAGCACTTTCTTCTGCTCGTGCACACCGACACCGCGCCCGTGCAAAATCGTACCGCCTCGGGCTCCGGCGGTTTTTGCCGCCTTCACGATTCTTTCCGCCCAGCCTCTTTTAACAATGGTTACGATTAATTCATAATCCCTGCCGATCATCATCTTCCGATCTCTTCCTCCCCAGGAAAAATCCCAGTAATAATACTGACAATATTGGCGCAAGAGCAACCAGAGCAACCAGACCAAACCCATCCAACATCGGATCCCGGCCCTCGATTCCGGTAGCTACCCCTACAGCCATGGCCAGGATGAAAGTCACCGTCATGGGGCCCGTAGCCACACCACCGGAGTCAAAAGCCATTGAAATAAAGGTCTCTGACGTAAACCGGGTCATCAAAAGCGTAATTGCATATCCCGGAATTAGCATGTACATCAGAGGTATACCATATACAATCCGGGCCATCGCCAGGCCGATGGAAACCGCCACTCCTATCGATAAGGTGTACAGCAACACTTTCTGGCTGACATATCCGCCGGAAACCTGCTCTACTTCATAGGTCAGCACCCGGACAGCCGGTTCCGCAATAACAGTAACGAAGCCCAGCAACAGTCCAATAGGAATGACCACCCAGTTATGTTCCAATGTTCCAATATGCTCCCCGATCGAAGACCCTGTCGGCATAAAGCCTACGTTAACGCCTTGCAAAAACAGGGCTAATCCGGCAAAAGACAGCACTACGCCAATCAATATGCGGCTGATTTCATCCCAGGGCAACCTCAATACCAACTGAAATATAAGCAATATAACGATAAGCGGCAACAGGGCCAGCGCCACTTCCTGAACAACATGCAAAAAACCATCAAAGATAATCAGGCTTTTCATGCATAGATCACGCCCAATAACATTACTGCTATGATGGGGCCCAATGAGGCGAGAGCTACAAAGCCGAAACTGTCGCCAAGGGATTCCTTACCGCCTATGACTGAGGTAATGCCCACACCCAGAGACATAATAAACGGTACGGTCAGGGGTCCCGTGGTAACCCCGCCGGAGTCGAAGGCCACAGGCACGAAGTTGGAGGGTACAAAATAAGATAACGCAAATACCATGATATAACCAACTGCCAGCAAATACTTCATGGGAACGCCCAGCAGCATTCTGGCTGCGGCAATCGCCATAAACAGACCCACTCCCAATCCAACAAAGGCGACCAGTACGTTTTTTGATATAGCGCCGTCTGAGACAACATCTATTTGTTGGGCCAGGACACGGACATCCGGTTCGGCCACCGTGACGGCGATACCGAGAAATACTACGAAAACGATAAGGATTGGAAAAGAAAGCAACTGGGGAAGCTCCGAACCGATAAGCTCACCTATACGTAATAGCCCGACCTTAACGCCCAGAAGAAAAAGACCCAACCCAACGGTAACCATAAGAGCGCCGATGATAAACTGCAGTACATGATTTAAAGGATCGTCAAACAGTATCAATTGTATTACAATGACCATCATAACTATAGGGAAAATAGCTTGTATTGTTTCTTTAGCGATAGTTTTTACCTCATCCATCTAAGACCCCCTAAATGTGATTTAGTCAAACAATCTAAACTAAACTATGTACATAATAATTCTATAATAATTTATATAATATTGTATATAATAATTTATAACTATTATATTGGCATCATCAGTATAAGTCAAACATATACCGCTTTGCATATATGAAAAAAAGGTTCTCGTTGTCACCAGGATGGCAACGAGAACCTTCCCCTCTGTTCTTTACTCTGTTACTTTAGCCTTTCGTTATCAACACCGGGCGTTTGGCGTGCTGGAGGACGTAGTTGGAAACGCTGCCCAAGCCCAGCAGCAATCTTTCCAGTTTCCCCCGGTTAGCCGAACCCATAACAATGATGTCCATGTCTTCCTTTTCAGAATAGCGGACAATAGCCTCTCCGGGTGGCTCCTGAAGGATTACAGAAAATACCGGGAGCCCTTCTTTTCTGACCCTTTCCTCCGGCTCTTTCAGTATCTCCGTAAAATATTCGCGACTTTTATCTTCCAGGTCCTTAAGCATATCCGGAGTTGCGACAGTTGAAACAAAATCGGGCATCTTTACCGAAACCAGCAGGTGAATCTCCGCTTTACTCCCGCCGGCAATCTCGATGGCGGTTTCCAGGGCCTCTTTAGCCTTGTCTCCGTTGTCATAAGCCACCAGAATTTTTTTAATCACAATTTCCAACTCCTCCTTTTTGTAGCTATACAAGCCTTACTGCACTACCATCAGAATATTTATTCCTGCAAAAATGCGACATTTTTCTTGACCATCATCAGGTTCCTGTGTTAAGGTTTAAAATGTGAATTATATAGCCCTTAACTGTGTTGGACGGACATCATGTTCGTTTTCAAGGAACCGGAAGGCTTCTGGGGTGGGGAGTCGGAATTTTTCGACTTTGCCATCCCTTTTTTATTTCTATTTTTTTTAATAATATACCAAAACCATGACGCTGACAAGGCGCCGGCAGGGAATGAACCCTTTGTCGTACCCACCTTTTAAAGACAGCCCGAAAACGTTGTTTTCGGGGCGGTTTTAAATATATCTGCCAAATTTTTATAAGAGGTGAGCACAATGACAGGGCAGTACCAGGTAATAGTAGCCATAGCAGTGTTTCTAATAACTTACGCGATCATCGTTTCCGAAAAAATTCACCGGACGGTGGCAGCCCTGGCGGGGGCGGCAGTGGTGGTATTAACGGGGATAATCGTCTCGGAGAAAGCGCTGCATGCCATTGACTTCAACACCATCGGCCTGTTGGTAGGCATGATGATTATTGTCGGCGTCACCAGGAAAACCGGTGTTTTTGAATACCTGGCAATCAAGGCGGCCAAAGCGTCCGGGGGCGAACCGCTTAAGATTATTGCCGCTCTCTCCCTGGTCACAGCAGTCCTGTCGGCGCTGTTGGACAACGTGACAACCGTGCTCTTAATAGTGCCGGTCACCTTCGCCATCGCCAAGCAGCTCAAGATCAACCCGCTGCCGTTCCTGTTCGCCGAAATTATCTCGTCCAACGTCGGCGGGACCGCGACACTGATCGGGGATCCGCCCAACATTATGATCGGGAGCGCCACCGGGCTCGGCTTCATGGACTTTGCTTTGACCCTGACCCCGGTCGTTGTGGTAATATACGTGATAACGATTTTCTGGCTCCGGCTCCTCTACCGCGGCCAACTTGCCGCGCGTGAAGAGATGCGGACAAGCATCATGCAGTTGGACGAAAACGGGCAGATCAAGGACGTCGCGCTCCTCAAAAAGAGCCTTTTGGTCCTGGGGCTGACCATTTTGGGCTTTGTCCTGCACCAGTATGTCCACCTTGAATCGTCGGTAATCGCCCTGTCGGGCGCCAGCCTCCTCCTGCTGATTACCGGCGAGGACGTTGAACACGCCCTGCAGGTTGTGGAATGGCCGGTAATCTTCTTTTTTATGGGTCTATTTGTGGTGGTCGGCGCGCTGGAAGAAGTGGGCGTCATCGAAATGGTGGCCCGGTGGGCGCTGGAGGCGACCGGGGGCGACATGCTGCCGACCGGCATGTTAATCCTCTGGCTGTCGGCCATAGCCTCGGCCTTTGTCGATAATATCCCCTTCGTCGCCACCATGATCCCGCTCATCCAGGATATGGGCCGCCTCGGAGGCATTGCGGACCTGAACCTGCTCTGGTGGTCACTGTCGCTGGGCGCCTGCCTGGGGGGCAACGGGACCATCATCGGCGCCTCCGCCAACGTGGTGGTCGTAGGCATGGCGGAAAAGAGAGGCGTTCGCATCAGCTTTATAGATTTTCTAAAAACAGCCTTCCCCTTGATGCTGATGTCCATCGTGATCTCCACCGGCTACCTGCTGTTCTGGCACCTGTACGGACACCTGACGGCGGCATTGGCAACGCTGGGCATCGGTATTGTTCTGGCCGTGATATCGAAGCCCCTGACCGCGATGCTGCTCGGGAAAGCGCCAAAAGAGGAAGTACAGTCTTAAACAGCCATGGGGACGGTTCCCGAAGGGGCCAAACCGGAAGTTTTGCAAAAAAAACACACCCGGCGGGTATCAGCTGCCGGGTATGTTTTAAGCCGCCCGTTCCTGATGGAACTAAACCTATGCGGGTGCAATTTCAACGCACTTATACTGCGAAGCAGTTCTACAAGCCGCTATCACGGCGCCACGTATCATGGGAAATGTATTCCTAGCAGCCCGCCGCTATGATCGTATCAGTAGAAAATGAGCTTAAGCAGTGTAGGTGCGATTTCAATCGCACACGGCGCGTCAGCGCCGGACTTGCAGGATAACGCTCTTATTTGAACAGAGCAGTTTTAGGGAGCCTATACTAATCTTCGCATACAAGCATTTCCTCCGGGGTCATGTACGAATGGACCGGCTATGCCAGAGGCAGGCGGACGGTAAAGGTACTGCCCTCTCCCAGCCTGCTTTCCACATTGATAGCTCCGCCGTGCTGGGCGACAATCCACCTGGCGATAGCCAGGCCGAGACCTGTGCCGGAACTCTGTCTGCACTTGTCCGCGCGGTAAAAGCGGTCGAAAATCTTCGGCAAGTCCTCTTCGGCAATACCGCTCCCGCTGTCGCACACTGCCACCTCGGCCCAGCCGTCCCGCTGCCGGCCCTCTATCCTGACGACGCCACCGGGTCCGGTGTACAGGAAAGCATTATCCAACAGGATCAGGAACAGCTGTTTCAGATAGTCGGTGTTGCCGTTTACCAGGGTACCCTGCAGGGCGGCCGCCCCGTCCGCTGCAAACTCCACGTCCCCTGCCAGGATACCTGCCTGCCGGGAGATTTCCTCAAGCAGCGCCCCCAGGTCCACCGGGCCCATAGCCGGCGTAAAACCGGCGTCGGCCCTGGCCAGGGCCAACAGGTCCGCAACCAGCCTGGACATCCTCTCCGCCTCGCCCGCTATGTCGCCCAGGGCTTCGGCGCGGGTCTCGGGATCGGTGTCTCCCATTTTTTTCAACAGTTCAACGTTGCCCCGGATGGTGGTCAGCGGGGTACGCAGTTCGTGGGAGGCGTCCGATACGAAGCGCCGCTGGACCGCCCCGGCTTCCTCCAGTTCCCGGTAGGCCCGGTGCAGCCGCTCCAGCATACGGTTGAACGTTTCGGCCAGGCGGCCCACCTCGTCACGCGGCCCGATGTAGCTGATCCGCCTGGTTAAGTCCCGGGCCTGCTGGATGGCCGCCGCCGCCTCAGTGATGCGGTCGATGGGCTTCAAGGCCTGACCGGCCATAAACCAGCTGAGCGTGGCGGTGCACAGCAGGGTTATCCCGCTCCCGAAAAGCAGCAGGAACCTCAGCCTGGTTAAAGCAGAATAGATCGGCCCGAGCGAACGCCCCACCTGCAGCACCCCGATCACCTGGTTGTCCAGAATCAAGGGCTGGTTATAGATGCGGAGGCTCTGGCTGCCGGACATCACCGTCTCATAAAAGCCGACGCCCCTGGCTACCTGGCGCAGGGTCTCTTCGCTCAAAGGCATGCTCTGGCCGCCCAGGTTCACGGACTGGCCTGCCACAAGGCCGTACCGGTCCACTACCTGGATGTAGGTATTGGGCGTAGCAAAGACATCGACGTTGGGCAGCACAATCTGGCGCAATGACAGGGTCTCCACAATTTTAGTGTTACGGAGCAGGTCCTCGGCAATTCGCACCACCGCACGGTCTGTTTCAGCAGCCAGGTTGCGCTCCAGGAAGAAGTAAACCAGACTGCCGAAAACCAGGAGGATCAGCGCCAGGACCCCGGTGTATAAAAAGGTCAGCTTCAGGTGCAGGGACATGGCCCTCACCCTGTCCAAACAGCTACTTAAAGACGTAACCGACCCCCCTAACCGTGTGGATCAGCCTCGGCTCGCCGCCCTCCTCCAGCTTTTGCCTGAGCATGCCGATATACACCTCCAGGACGTTGGATTCACCGCTGAAGTCAAATCCCCACACCCGCTCCATAATCAAGTCCCTGGTCAGGACCTGGCGAGGGTGCTCCATAAAAAGCGACAGCAGCTCAAATTCCTTGACGGTAAGCTGAATATCCCGCTGCCCGCGCCTCACCTCGCGCGTGGTATGGTCAAGAGTCAAATCCTCAAAAACCAGGGCATGAACAGATGCTTCCTCGCGCCCTTTGCGCCGCAACAGGGCCCTGACGCGGGCCATCAGTTCTTCCAGGGCAAAAGGCTTGACCAGGTAATCGTCGGCGCCCAGGTCCAGCCCTTTTACCCGGTCGGCTACCTCATCCCGCGCGGTCAGCATCAGGACAGGCAGCCCCGGACCTGCGCCGCGCAGCCTGCGGCATACTTCCCAGCCGTCCATGCCGGGCATCAGCACATCTAAAAGGACCAGGTCGGGCTGCCACGACGCGGCCAGCCGCAAGCCCTCCTCGCCACTCCCCGCCACCTGGACGTCATAGCCTTCAAAAACCAGGGAGCGACGCAGGAACGCGGTAATTTTTTTATCGTCGTCAATAACCAGCACCTTCGCAGCCATGATACCACCCCCAAATGAAGCGTCTGGTATTAGGATTCTCCCTGCCGAGAAAAAAAACCTGCTGTTGGGCAGGCAAAGCGCAGGCACTGGGCATAGGGAGTAGGGCATAGGGCCGTAGGTATATGCTGTATTTCTATAGGGTCTTTGTGCGAATGAATTCGCACCTGCATTTTTTGGAAGCAGGGGGACGGTTCTTTTGCTTCCTTTTTCGAAAAAGGAAGCAAAAGAACCGTCCCCCTGCTTCCACCCTGCTTGCTTCAGCTATCAATTGCTGCTTTTGGCTTCAATGGTAACCACCACGCTCTGGGTTTGCCCGTCCCGGATAAAGCGGATTTCAACCTGGCTTCCCACCGGTGTCGCGGTGACCTGGTCTGTGAGACTATTGGGGTTGGTTATATCGACGCCATTGTACTGAGTGATTACATCACCACGCTGCAGCCCCGCCTTGCTGGCCGGACCGCCGCTGACCGTTGAGGCGACAACGGCTCCGGTTTGTTCGCCCAGCCCATAATACTGGGCGATGTCCTTGGTAACAGACTGCAGGTAGACACCCAGCCAGGGGTGCGTCACCCCTCCCTTGCTGACCAATTCGTCATAGACATCCTTGACGGTGTTGCTCGGGATGGCAAAGCCGATGCCCTGCGCTTCAGCGTTAATGGCCGTGTTGATACCAATTACTTCGCCGTTGATGTTAAGCAGGGGACCGCCGCTATTGCCGGGGTTAATCGACGCGTCGGTCTGCAGGAGGTTCCGGTACTGGCGGTCCTCAACCGTGATGGGGCGCCCTTTGGCGCTGATCACACCCACCGTGACCGTGTGGTCCAAACCGTAGGGGTTGCCGATAGCGATGGCCCAGTCCCCCACCCTGATACTGTCGGAATCACCCAGCGCTATGGTTGGAAGGTTGCCGTCAGGTTCAATTTTCAACACCGCCAGGTCAAGATCGTGGTCGGACCCCACCAGCTTGGCCGGATATGATTTTTCGCGGGTGGATACCGTCACCTCGATGCTGCTCGCCCCGCTGATAACGTGCTCGTTGGTGAGGATATAGCCGTCCGTGGATATGATGAACCCTGAACCCATACCATGGCTCTCCTGTGGCTGGGACGGAGTACGGAACTGGTCGCCGAAGAACTGTCTAAAGAACGGATCGTTCAAGAACGGGTCGGACCGGCTGCTGCTTTGTACGGTAGTGGTATCAACCCGGACTACCGCCGGGCTGGTGTTTGCCGCTATATCCGGGATGGTATCGGTTCCCGGCGTTCCAGCCGACGCCTGGCCCGCTTTTTCCGGCCAGGTGACCTGCGGGAAACCGTACCAACTGCCGGCGAAAAACACCGTCACTACCACCAGGGCGGCTATCAGGAAGGCGCCCAATACCTTCACCCTGGGGTGAGCAAAAAATTCTTTCATTAATATTCCTCCCTGCAAGAGATTTTAGCAAAATTTTTTTTCTACGTCCATATTGCCTCAGGAGGCTGAAAATAAGCTGAAAAGAGTTTTAAAGTTAACTTAAAAATAAGGGAAGGAAGCAGGGGGACGGTTCTTTTGCTTCCTTTTTCGAAAAAAGGAAGCAAAAGAACCGTCCCCCTGCTTCCCTCCAATTAAGCTAAAAGTTCGTAGACGCCTATGGCAATCAGAGCCAGGCCGGCGATAACGGCGGATCTCTCGCCGATCCACCTGGAGAGACAAGTTTGGCCTAACTTAAGGCCGGTTACAAAGAACAGGAGGCTGGTCACCAGGGCTAAAAGCGCGGTAAGCCCGGGGTTGAGGCCGATCATACCGCCTCCCAGGCCTCCGGCCAGGTTGTTTAAAGTCAGCGCAAGGCCCAGGACACAGGCCTCCCTGAAGTCGATGGCGCCGGAACAGTCTTTGTCTACAGCGACCGGCTCCTTCAGGATCCGGATCAGCAAACCAAGGGCCTTGATTTCAAAAGTTACCAGCGGGACACATTCGTTTTTCCCGGGAAGCAGGGGGACGGTTCTCTCGCTTCCCTCGCCGGAGGAAGCAAGAGAACCGTCCCCCTGCTTCCCCCTGGACTGGAGGATAATCCAAACCCCCGCTCCGGCCATCACGCCTGAACTGATATATGACGCCCATACCACGGGTATTAGAGTGAAGATACAGGCGCCGGCTTTCATTGCCCCAAAGGTGCCCAGACCGGTCAAAAACGCAATCAGGAAGTTTGACGACCACGGCAGCCTGATCTTCCGCAAGCCGTAGACAATTCCGACCGCAAGACTGTCCAGGCTGGTGGACAGCGCCAGCAGCACGATCGACAGTATATGCAAACAATTCACCTCACCCGGAAGTTATTCCTGAGAGAGTATTATATGTTTGCAACCGGAAGATGGTGCCTGGCTTTGACGGAAGCAGGGGGACGGTTCTTTTGCTTCCTTTTTTCAAAAAAAGGAAGCAAAAGAACCGTCCCCCTGCTTCCCCCCTTGCTTCTTTATTGGAAAAGGCCCTGGTAGATGGAGACGCCCACCAGCAGCGCGGTCAGGACGATCATGATTACGGTGATAAGCCAGGAGATTGCATTGAAAAACTTTGAATTGACGTGTTCGCCCATCAGGTCCGGATCGTTGATCAGGTCCAGCATGAAGATCAGCACGAGCGGCAGCAGTATGCCGTTGATGACCTGCGACCAGAGCATGATCGGGATCAAGGGCACATTGGGAAGCAGGATAACTCCGGCGCCTATGACAACCAGGAAAGTGTACAGGCCATAGAACACCGGCGCCTCCCCCCAGGTCTTGTCCACCCCGGCCTCAAAGCCTAGGGCCTCGCAGATAAGGTAGGCCGTGGAAAGCGGCAGGATGGAAGCAGCAAACAGGGAAGCGTTGAAGAGGCCAAAGGCAAACAGCTCGGAGGCCCAGCCGCCGGCCAGGGGCGCCAGGGCGCTGGCCGCGTCCTGGGCGGTCTCGATGGCGACGCCGTTCTTGTGCAGTGTCGCCGCGCAGGCCACCACGATGAAGGCCGCCACCACGTTGACCATGACCACCCCAACCGCCACGTCCAGGCGTGAAAGCCGGTACTCCTTCACGGTAATGCCCTTTTCCACCACGGCCGACTGGATATAAAACTGCATCCACGGCGCGATGGTGGTACCGACCAGGCCGATCAGCATAGCCATGTAGCCGCTTTCAAACTGAAAGTGGGGAGTAACCATTTCAGCTGCCACAGTGCTCCAGGACGGTTCCGCCAGCACACCGGAAATGATATAGGAAAAATAAAGCAATGACGCCACCAGGAAAATCTTCTCCACCCGCTGGTAGGTCCCCTTGACCACCAACCACCACACGGCCAGCGCGGAAACCGGCACGGAGATGTATTTGCTCACACCAAATATCTCCACACTGGCAGCCACACCGGCGAACTCGGCCACCGTGTTGCCCAACGCCGACAGGATAAGACCCAGCATGGCAAAGAGGATCAGGCGGACACCGTACTTCTCCCGGATCAGGTCGGCCAGTCCTTTGCCTGTAACCGCCCCCATGCGCACGCCCATTTCCTGGACAACAAAAAGGGCCACCACCATCGGGATAAAAACCCACAGCATCTGGTAGCCAAAGGTAGCGCCGGCCACAGAATAGGTGGTGATACCCCCGGCGTCATTGTCGACATTGGCGGTAATTATGCCGGGCCCCAGGATCGCGAAAAACATTATCATGCTTCTTTTCAAGTTGGTCAGTTTCATCAAGTTCACCTACTCTACCTTGAAAATAAGGGAACCGCACACGAAGCGACATCCCCGCAAATGAGAGGAAGCAGGGGGACGGTTCTTTTGCTTCCTTTTTCGAAAAAGGAAGCAAAAGAACCGTCCCCCTGCTTCCCTTCTTTAGCGTCTGTTGCGGCCGAAGGCTTTGCGCATTATGAAATAGGAGAAACTCTCCAGGCTTTTGCGGTCCGGGATGATGGAATCCATGGCGTCGTCCACGGTCACGATGCCCACCATGCGGCCGGTCTTGTTGGTGACCGGGACGGCAATCAGGTCATACTTCATGATTGCTTCCAGGATATCACGGGGGTCGTCACCAGTCATGACGCTGATAACCCGGTCCTGCATGATCTCACCCAGGGGGGTGGGCGGCCTGGCGATAATCAGGTCGCGCAGCGATACCACGCCCAAGAGCTTCTCATCATCGTCCAGAACATACATATAATAGATAATCTCGGCTGAGGGCGCGACTTCCCGCAGCTTGTCGATAGCTTCCTGAGCGGTCATGTTGAACTGAAAGGCGATAAACTCGGTCGTCATGAGGGCGCCGGCGGTGCCGTCCTCGTATTCCATAAGTTCCCGGACGTCTTCCGCTTCCTCCGGCTCCATCAGGTTTAAGAGTTCGTCCGACTTTTCACGGGTCAGTTCGCCCAACAGGTCGGCTGCCTCGTCCGGCGCCATTTCCTCCAGGATCCTCGACGCCCGTTCGCTGTCCATGGTTTCAATAATGTCGACCTGGGTTTCCAGATCCACTTCGCCCAAAGCCTCGGCGGCGGTCTGGTCGTCCAGGGTATTGATGAAGTCCGGACGTTCGTATTGGTCCAGGTCCTCAATGATTTCGGCAATATCGGCCGGGTGCAGCTTGCTGAATTTGTCGTTGGCCTTGGCCAGTTTGATATTGGCGGTACGGGATCGGATCGGTTCCAGGTACTGCCAGCCGACCAGGTTGGAGGGAATCCGCTCCGTCTTGGGCTCCAAACCGGTGATCCTGCGGATCAGGCCGCGCACGCCGACGTCCACCGCAGTCAGCATCAGCGCGATGTCTACCTTGTGCTGGACCCAGGACAGCTTGATATCGTTGATCCGGACCAGTTTCGAACCCTTCATGTCGACGATCTGCTTGTCAAGGAGCCACTTTTTGACCAGGATTTCGTCTTCCTGCAGGGTGTGCAGGGTGTTCTCGCCAAACGGAGCCTTTAAGGTCAGCCCTTTGCTGCTGATCTCGGCGACATCGGAGACGCGAATGAGCTCCTGGATACCCTTGCCGTACTTGATCCCGGTAACCCGGGGACAGACCGCGTCCCAACGCACCGCCAGGTCCCGCACAGTCCCCACCTTGTGGCCGGTGACGTCAGAAATCTTCCGGCCCAGGATCGAACTTATAAAAAACTCTCCCAGTATGGTGATATCGCTCATTCACGGTCACCCCCTCATCATATATTACCCAGATTTCCTGAAATGAGTGTTTACAAAAAGCAAACTTCCCCGCGAGTAGGGAAGTTTTTGTCATAAAATAAAAAGACCCATATTGTCCCCACCCGTTTGAGCTTTGGCACGTACATAGCTAGAGGAACCACCCTCAGCCACATTAAGTAAAGCCTTAATCCGGCAGTACCTGTTAACCCGTAGGCGTCTCTCGACATTTCCGGGCAGTGGCGTGTGATCTATGCAGAAGCCTCACCTAACGAGGAATATTCTTTGTATACAGTATAAATCCACAAAGCATGTGGAGTCAACCCGACAGTGGAAAAAGTTTACCCTTTAAGGCTAACTCCTCTTAAAACCTGGAGCTAACACACCATACTTGCATGTTTCCATTCTTTGCTGCGCTGCTTTAACGAATGAATTTTAACTTCTATGATGATTAATAAGAAATATTTCCTTTCTCGTACAGGATTACTTCAATTTACCTCGAATAACATCATAATGACAGTATTAAGGAATTCAACTGAATTGACTTGGAGCAAATTTTTGCATTTTAATTTATATTTGTTAAAATAAATATGTGTTATGGTTCTAAGCACTAATCAGGACTACAAAGGGAGTAGGCATAAACATGAAATTTCCACAGCTAAAAATCGGCAACCTGATTCCACGCTATCCTATTATACAAGGCGGCATGGCCATACGGGTTTCCACGGCCCCCCTGGCGGCGGCAGTTGCCAACGCCGGCGGGATCGGGATCATAGCAGCGACCGGGATGTCGGTGGCGGAATTAAAAAACGAAATCAGGCAGGCCAGGCGGCTGACCAAGGGTATTATCGGGATCAACATCATGTTTGCCGTCCGGCAATTTGCGACTCTGGTGCATGAAGCCATAGATGAAAAAATAGACCTTATCATCACCGGCGCAGGCTTCTCGCGCGATATTTTCAAATGGGGCGCGGACGCCGGAGTGCCGATTGTATCCATAGTTTCTTCCAGCAAGCTGGCTAAAATAGCCGAAAAGTCCGGGGCCTCGGCGGTGGTGGCCGAAGGAGCCGAGGCCGGCGGTCACCTGGGCACCGACCGCTCCATCTTTGAAATCCTGCCGGAAATTGTCGCCAACGTGAAGCTTCCGGTGATTGCCGCCGGCGGTATTATAGACGGCAGCGGCATTGCCAGGGTCATGCGGATGGGCGCCAGCGGTGTCCAAATGGCCACGCGCTTCGTCTTGAGCCTGGAATGCGCGGTGTCGGACGCGTTTAAACAAATGTACCTGAAGGCCCACCCGGAAGACGTAATGATTATCCGGAGCCCGGTCGGCATGCCGGGCCGGGCGTTGCGCAATCCCTTTGTGAGCGATGTGATGGGCGGCTGCCCCGCCCCGATCCAGGGATGTGAACTGTGCCTGAAGGATTGTTCCAGAGAGTACTGCATTATCCAGGCGCTGGAGAACGCGCGACTGGGCATGATTGACAAAGGCGTGGTCTTCGCCGGCAAAAACGTGAGCCAGATCAAAGATATCCTGCCGGTGCAGAGGATATTCGATAATCTAATAACGCAGTACGAGGCTGAGCCCGATTAAGGGAGCGCCGCATTAAGTTGCGCAAAGGCAAGGCCGGCTGTTCAGCAGCCGGCCGTTTTGTTGTATAACGAAAACCACCTGCTGGCAGGTGCTCATGATTTGAAAAAGAGGGCCACGGGCGCCGGTTTATCAACAAGGTTAAAGACTTCATCAACCCCTCATCCCTAAATGCGGGTGCGAATTTATTCGCACCTGATTTGAGCAACATTGTAGCGGCCGAAATGTTTTCAGGGTGAAGCCAAATTACCGGATTTTTAATCTTCCTCGACATTTTCACAAGAAATTCAACCTGCGCCCGTGTATAATTAGGTGGGGTGATCATCAGTTGCAGGAGTTTTACAGGAAACACTTGAACGCTATTATTAATATCGGCTTATTCATCACCACCCTGTTGATCGCTGTAATTGCCTTTAAACTGGTTATCCCCTATTTGCTCCCGTTTCTTCTGGGGCTTATTCTCGCCGTGATTATGGAGCCATTGGTAGACCTGTTATTGCGGCTGAAGTTGCCGCGCTGGGCGGCCACGGCTATAGCCATGCTGGTCACGGTCGGTTCTCTTGTGACTGTCACCACCCTGGCCATTGCCAAAATAGTAGTTGAGTTGACCAAGTTTCTGTACAACTTACCCCACTACACCAAGATTATATCGGCCCACGTCTCACACCTGACTCTAAAACTCAATTACTATACCGAGGGCCTGTCGCCCCAATTCGTCCACCAGCTCGACCGCAACGCGCAAAAGCTGGCTGAGGCGTTTTCCGACTACCTTTCCATGCTGGCCGGTGAAGCGTTCAAGCTGGTTTCCCACCTGCCCAACATGATGCTGATCCTGGTCATCGCCATTATCGCCACTTTCTTCCTGAGCATGGACCTGCTGAAACTTAAGAGCAGGCTCGCCTCAGCTATCCCTCAGGAATACCACGGCAAAATCAAGGTTATGTCGGATGACATCTACCATGCCTCCATCGGCTTTATCAAGGCCCAGCTGATCCTCTCGGCCATCACCGGGCTGGTGATCCTGGCGGGGCTGATTATTCTTAAGACGGATTACGTCGTGCTGCTTTCACTATTGGGCTGCCTGCTCAGCCCGATCCCGGTGCTGGGCGTGGGGCTTCTTTTCGTTCCCTGGATAACCCTCACCCTGCTGGCCGGCAACACTTCCCTGTCCATCAGCCTGACGATCCTTTTCACCGTGGTGGTTGTCATCAAGCACTCCCTGGAGCCCAAGGTATTGGGTGAGAATATCGGGATCAGCCCCTTAAGCGTGCTGATTTCTCTCTATGTGGGCTACGAATTGGTAGGGGTGTATGGCTTCATTCTTGGACCTTTCGTCGTGATTACCTACAATACCCTGCAAAAGGCCAGGGCCTTCGCCTGGCTTTTCCGCAAAGAGCCCAAATGCGAAGAAAACGAGTTATAGAGAGAGGGGCACAGGTTTGTTAATATCTAAAGAATGGCGCGGCTTGCTATTGATAGTCCTGGCGGCGTCCCTGTGGGGCGTCTCCGGTTCGGTCGCCAAGCACATCTTCAACCAGCAGGTTAGTCCTTTTGATCTTACCGCAATCAGGCTTTTCTTTTCCTTTGTCCTTTTATTTCTCTACCTGGCCGCGACAAACCGCTCCCTGCTGCGGATATCACTGTCGGATATTCCCTACTTCCTTACTTTCGGGTGTTTCGGCGTGGCTCTGGTACAGTTTGCTTATCTTTTCACCATCAGCCAGACCAACGTAGCCACCGCCGTATTTCTCGAATACCTGGCCCCGGTCCTGGCTGCCCTGTACGGTATGGTCTTTTTGAAGGAACGGCCCCACTTTTTTAAGGTCCTCGCCCTCTTCCTGGCCGTCTGCGGCGGTATGTTTATCGTCAACGGAAGCCCGGGCGGCGGCCTGACGGTCAACCGGGCCGGGCTCATCAGCGGTTTGGTCTCGGCTTGCGGCTTCGCCTTTTACAGCATCTACAGCAAAAAAGGTCTGGCCCGCCACAACTCCTGGACAGTCTTGACCTACGGGTCGGCGGCAGGGTCCCTGTTGTGGAGCTTTTACCTGCCCCCCTGGCAGGCTATGGCCGGGCATTCCATTACAAACTGGTTGTTTTTTCTGTACATCGTCGTTTTTGCCACCATCCTGCCTTACGGCTTTTTCATCCTCGGTTTAAAATACCTGGACCCCGTCAAGGCCGGCATCATCAGCACGCTGGAGCCGGTCATCGCAGCGGTGGTAGCCTGGCTTTTCCTGCGCGAGGCCCTCTTTCCCCTGCAGGTGCTGGGCGGCGCGCTGGTATGCGCCGCCGTAATCATGGTCCAGGCGGCAGGGACGGTTGATAGAGTTCCACAATGAGCTTGCCTTCTTCGGAACGGATATCTGTGAGGCGGTAGCCCCGCGTGCGATCACCCAGGTCAACGGACAGGCTCTGCTCTGAAGCTATATATTTCAGCACTTCACTGGTTACCGGCAGTCCCGCGAGCAGCACGCGAGCCGGCTGAAAGCGGACCTTACCGTCCCCGTCCAGCACAAAGGCGCCTTCCATCCTGAAATCGGTACCAGCGGCTTCAGCGCGGCCGGAGATGGCAAACAACCCACTGGAAGAGCGCACGGAAAGCGAGGCCAGGTTCGGGTCATCCTGTCCAAAAAAAACCTTATTTATTTCCTGGTCCGCGAACTCTATCCGCAGACCTCTCCCGCTCAGCGAAAATTTTTCCGGAGACAAGCTGTTCCAGGGCAGCGTGTTCAGGTGAGACAACAGGTAGCGCAGAGAAGTAATTGACTGATAAAGGACAGTTTCAGACTGGAGCACCTCGTCGGCCAAGCCCGTCGACTGCTGCCTGAGATCCGCCAGAAAAGCTTCCCGCCCGGCCCGGTCACGGTCCATTTCGACAAGCTTTTGAGACAGGGCCGTGGTTTTGGCCGTAAGTCCGGCCTGCGCCTGCCGCAGGGTTTCCGCCTGCTCCTCCTGGCGGCGCTGCAGGTCCCTGACCTCTTCGAGCAACCTTACCTGACTGATAATGATGGTCTTTACTGATTCCGCCCTTGCTACAAAGTCGTTAAAATCCACCGCACTCAGGATCACCTCCAGGTAGGCAACGGGACCGTAGCGGTACAGAAAGTTGACCCACTGGCCAAGCCTGTCCCGGCCCGCGCGCAACTGCTCGCGGGTCACTTGCAAACCGGCCTCGGAATCCGCCAGGGCCTGCCGCACCACCGGGATTTCACCGGTGAGCCGCTCGTGTTCCTGCCGCGCGGCCTCTATCCTGACATCCCAATCCAGGAGTTCCGCTACCAGCGCTCTTTCTTGCTCATTCAGCCCCGCCAGCCTGTTTACGGCCTCATTGCGCTCTTCCAGCGCCGCAGGTCCAGCAACCGGGTTGGCTGCCCGGCTGCCGTCAAAGGCGGCCAGGAGACCGACCGCGATGGTTAATACAACAAAAAGGCCGCGCCTCACTGCCCTGTTCACTTTTCAAAGCCCTGGGGGTGACTGAGGTGCCAGCGCCAGGCAGTTTCAATGATGTCTTTCAGTCCTGGATATAGAGGCTGCCAGCCCAGTTCGCTCTTAATCTTGTCCGATCCGGCCACCAGCATGGCCGGGTCACCGGGCCGCCTGGCCGTAAATTTGACAGGCAGGGTCCTGCCCACCACTTCCCCGGCTGTCCTGATCACGTCCAGGACCGTATAGCCGTTGCCGTTGCCCAGGTTGTAAGCGCTGGAAGGGGCTCCCCCGGCCAGCGCGTCCAGGGCCAGGATATGGGCCTGGGCCAGGTCGTTGACGTGGATATAGTCGCGCACGCAGGTCCCGTCGGGGGTGGGGTAATCATTACCGTAAACCTCGAGGTGGGGCATCTGTCCCAGGGCAACCTTAAGCACCAGCGGAATCAGGTGCGTCTCGGGCGTGTGGTCTTCCCCGATATCTCCCTCCGGATCGGCGCCCGCAGCGTTGAAATAGCGCAGAGAGGCCCAGCGCAGGCCGTAGGCGTCGCCGTACCAGCGCATAGCGCCCTCCAGCGCCAGCTTGGTTGCCCCGTAGGGGTTGGTAGGGTTGGCGGGATGGGACTCCGGTATGGGGACCTCCCGCGGTTCCCCGTAAACCGCCGCCGTAGAAGAGAAAACCAGATAGCGGACCTCCGACTCAACCATAGCGTCCAGAAGGTTCAGGCCTTTGACCACGTTGTTGTGGTAGTAGTCCGACGGAAGCCGGACCGACTCGCCGACCTGGCTGCTGGCCGCGAAATGCATGACGGCATCCACCTCGAACTCCGCAAAGAGCTGCTTCAAAAGAGCTCTGTCGGAAGTGTCCCCTTTTACCAGGAATCCTTCCTTTACGGCAGCCTGGTGTCCCCTGGTGAGGTTGTCCAACACTACCACCTGGTGACCCCTGTTAACAAGCTCGCGAACGGTGTGACTGCCGATATAGCCGGCCCCCCCGGTAACCAGTATATTCATTGTTCTACCCCTTTTCATTGTTATAAAATTATTTCATGCGAAACATCACTTTTCCGGGATAACAAATCCCTGATTGGAAGAATAAGGATTACTCTGATGTTGTGCTCAAATTATACCATAACGCTTCCTGGCCGGACAATTTTACATTTAATGGAAAATATGACCGGGATCGCTATGATCCTCCAACCATAGGGCGGCCTCGACTTTCTATGAAAGGGGGCCGCCGCCCTTAACGCTGTAAACGCGCGGCTTATCCCCCGGCGGGACAGGCTAAAAACAACAAAAAAAACGAGTCCTACACTGAAAATAAGGGAACAGCATACGCAGCGACATCCCCACAAATGCAACATTGGCTGCCACAAGTTCGGCGCCGGCGCGACGCGCTTTTGTGCGATGGTTGACAGGCCATGCAGACGCAGAGCCGCTGTCCCTTACCGGAGACAGCGGCTCTGTTATTCATCATGCTCATGCGGCTGCTTGCGTGTTAATTCATCTGAGGCGCTACCGGGCTCTTCCTTTGAAACTGCACAACAAAAATTGATCCCCCGGAGTCGGTTTTCACCTCAATCTTGGCCTTGTGTCTGGTCGCAATACTGTAACACACCGCCAGCCCCAGGCCTGTGCCTTTATCCTTGGTGGTAAAGAAGGGCGTCCCAAGTTTTTTAAGCGCGTCAGGGGCGATACCCTGTCCCTTGTCCTGCACCTCCAAAACGACCTTGTCGGCGTCGTTATACGTCCTGATTGTGAGAGTGCCGCCGGGCACCATGGCTTCCAGCCCATTGCGGGCAAGGTTTAAGATCAATTGCCGGATCTCTTTTTCATCCAGGGGTAAAGCCGGTATATCCCCCAACACCAATGCGACATACTTGTCGGCCAGCATGGCGTCGGCCTGTATAATCGGGAATAAGCTTTTCACGATAAAATTAAGGTTTTGCTCCTTCAGCTCGATGTTTTTGTTTTTGGCCAGGGACAGGTATTCCGTGATAATGGCGTTCGCCCTGTCCAGTTCTTCGATCATCAGGTCAAAAAAGTCCTTATACCCGGCGCACGCCTTCTTAGCCCCCAGAAACTGCAGAAAACCCCGCACGGTGGTCATCGGGTTCCTGATTTCATGTCCGATGCCGGCCGCCATTTCGCCGATCAGGTTCAGCCGGTCCAGCCGCAGCATTTCTTCCTTCAACTGCTTGAGTTCGGAAATATCGATAGACATAGTTAAAGCCAGCGGAGTCCCGTCAATATCATGAATGGGATACCCGTATAACTGGTAGGGGCGGCCGTTATGGACCTGCTCCCATTTACATGAAACCCGTTCCTGAAAAATCTTATCTATCCGGCAGGCCTCACACGGTGTTTTTCTTCCATAAAGAGCCTCATAACAGTACTTGCCGGAGGACTCACCAAAACTCTCACAGAAGTAGTTGTTGGCAAAACGGACGGAATAATCCTGTTCTACAAGCGCAATGTTGGCAGGCAGATTGTGCAGGACGGTAAACAACCTCCGGCGTTCTACTTCTATAGCTGCTTCTGCCCGTTTTTGTTCAGTAATGTCATTTATCGCTACAAACATGCAAGGCTCACTGTTCAGTTCAATTACCTCCGCCGACACGAGCCCGATGCGGACTTCACCTGTTTTGGTCAAGAAACGGCCTTCGAGATTATGCACCGCTTCCTTTCCCTGCAGCAGGCCGGTTATACTGTTGCGAGTCTTTTCTTCCACCCAAAACGGTAAATCTGTAACCGTACGCCCTACGAACTCTGCGCGGCTATACCCGGCAGCCTCTAAAAGGCTGTTATTCGCGTCAACAAACCTGTCATCCGCAAGCCTGTATATAGCCATCATGCTTGGGCTGGCATTAAAGGCTTTGGAGAACCTTTCCGCAGACAACTGCAGCGCTTTTTCAGCCTTTTTTCTGCCGGTGACGTCAGAAAGAGTAGCTATATACCCCAGGACTCTGTGGTCTTCGGCCAGAAAGGGCGCAATTTGTCCGATCACCCAGACTACTTCACCATCCTTGCGCAACAACCGGAAACTAGTTCCAAGAGTGTCCCGGTTGGCATTGCACTTTTTCCATTTGGCAACAACTCTATGCCGATCTTCCGGGTGGATGGCCTTCACCCACCCCATACCCAGCATTTCCTCTGAAGAATAGCCCGTAATACTGCTGGTTTGTTCATTTGAATAGACACATAACCCTGCCGGGCTGATCTGGCAAAAGCCACTCATAATGCTCAATCCAGATCCCACCATGCCTTTCTGCCGCTATCGACGTTATACTGCTTTAACTAACAAATTATTTATTTCACAAGCAGGCCATAAATTCCTTCCTAATGCTAATACAAAATATTCTACAAAATACTACAAAATACATCAATTATTTTAATTTACAATTAACCTGTATGGGACGGCTCGTTGTTCTTGCCTTTTTTCTATAAATCTTTCTTTAAATATGACGGAAATAAGCCATAATTATAGTATAGACAGACATCCCCTAATTGCCGGAGGGTATATGGAAGATAAGAAGTGGTATTTTCTTGAGGCTCAAGAAGCCTGCGATGCACTCGGGACCAACCCCGGACAAGGGCTTTCGGCCATCGAAGCAGCTGAACGTTTGCGGGTCCACGGACCCAATGCCCTGAAAAAAAAGCCTCCCCGCGGCCTGTTATCCATGTTTGCCGGCCAGCTGAAGGAAATCCTGGTGTTGATCCTGCTCGCCGCGGCAGTCATCTCGGGCATCCTCGGCGAATGGGAGGACGCCGTCGTAATCCTGATCATCGTCATCCTTAACGCCATCATCGGCGTCATTCAGGAAAACAAAGCCGAACATGCCCTCAAAGCGTTGAAGGACTTGACCAAGCCGTCCACCAAAGTGGTGCGGGACGGCAAGGTTATCCAGATGAACGCCGAGGAATTGGTCCCAGGTGATTTGGTATTACTGGACGCGGGTGATTCGGTCCCGGCCGACTTGCGGCTGATCGAGGCCGCCTCCCTGCGCGCCAACGAATCAGCCCTGACCGGAGAGTCCGTGCCGGTGGAAAAAGATCCGGAAGTGATTAAGGCCGGGCAGGTCTCCTTAGGGGACCGGAAGAACATGCTGTTCATGGGCGCCACCATAACCGGCGGGCGAGCCAAAGCGGTTGCCGTGGAAACAGGCATGAAGACCCAGCTGGGACGGATCGCCCGGCTGCTTGACGAGGCGGAGATAGAACCAACTCCTTTGCAGCAGCGTTTGGCCAAGCTGGGTAAAATATTGGGGCTTGCCGCGGGGGCTATCGTGGCGCTGGTATTCTCGATCGGGCTTTGGCGCGGCGAAAATTTGCTGGAAATGTTTATGGTGGCCATCAGCCTTGCCGTCGCGGCAGTCCCCGAGGGGCTGCCCGCGGTCGTAACCATTGTGCTGGCCCTGGGCGTGACCAGGATGAGCCGCCAGAGGGCGATTATCAGAAAGCTCCCGGCTGTGGAGACCCTGGGCACGGCGACCGTGATTTGCTCCGACAAAACCGGCACCCTGACGAAAAATGAAATGACTGTTACCTCTGTCTACGCGGACGGCAGGATGTTTCAAATAACCGGAACCGGCTACGCGCCTGAAGGGAAGCTTTTAGACCAGGACGGCTCCGAGGTCTCGCCCGCGGTCGGCGGCAGCCTGAATTTAGCCCTGCTTGGCGGCCTTTTAAACAGTGACGCCCAAGTGGAAGCTACGGAAAAAGGTTATCAGGTAATTGGAGATCCCACCGAAGGGGCGCTGGTGGTAGCCGCGGCCAAAGCAGGCTTGACCAGAGAGGCGTCGCGTCAAACAAGCCCCCGGGTCGCCGAGATCCCCTTTGATTCGGACCGCAAGATGATGACAACCTTCCACCGCATGGAAGGGTTTATCCGTTCCTTCACCAAAGGGGCGCCGGATGTGGTTATCCAACGCTGCACGCACGTGCTGCTGCGGGAGGACACTATCGTACTTGATGAGGGAAAACGCAGGGAGCTGTTAGAAATTAATTCCCGGTTCGCCTCACAGGGGCGGCGTGTGCTGGCGCTCGCCACCCGGCGGTGGCAGGAAGTCCCCTGGAGCCTGGCGCCGGAAAATGCTGAGCGGGAGTTGACTCTCATCGGCTTCTTCGCCCTGCAGGACCCCCCCCGCCCTGAAGCCAAAGAAGCGGTGGCGAGGTGCCGCAGGGCAGGCATCCGCACGATCATGATCACCGGTGACCACAGGGATACAGCCGCGGCCATCGCCGCAGAACTGGGGATGCTGCAGCCGGGTGACGGCAGCCTGACCGGCGACCAACTGGAACAAATGAATGAAGAACAATTAAAAGGAGCGGTAAACCGGGTTGCAGTCTTCGCCAGGGTATCCCCCGAACACAAGCTGCGTATCGTGGAGGCGTTGAAATACCACGGCCATGTTGTAGCAATGACCGGCGACGGGGTCAACGACGCCCCGGCGCTAAAAAGGGCCGATATCGGCGCCGCCATGGGGATCAGCGGCACTGAGGTGGCCAAGGAAGCCTCGGACATAGTCCTGCAGGACGATAATTTTGCAACTATTGTACAGGCTGTGGAGGAAGGCCGGACCATCTATAACAATATCCGCGGTTCCATACAGTACCTGCTTTCCTGCAATACCGGAGAAATCGCCGCCATTTTTTCGAGCCTGCTGCTTGGTTTGGGGAGCCCTTTAAGCCCGATCCAGATCCTCTGGCTGAACCTGGTTACCGATGGGCCTCCCGCCCTCGCCCTTGGTCTGGAACCGCCCCAAAAGGGGATCATGGAAAGGCCTCCCCGGAATCCCAAAGAGGGTATATTTTCCGGGGGTGTAGGCGCCATGATCTTATGGCAGGGCCTTATGATCGGGGTCCTCTCCCTGGCGGCTTACTGGCTCGCTCTGCGCTGGGGCCGGACCCTGCAGGAAGCGCACACCATGGCCTTTGTTACCATGGCCATGTCGCAGCTGGCGCATTCCTTTAACGTCCGGAGTGCGGAGCAGTCTCTGTTTACCTTAGGGTTAGGCAGCAACCGCAGTATGATCTACGCGTTCGTGGTATCAGCCGCGGCGCTGTTCATCGTGATCCTGACACCGTTTCTGAGAAGCGTATTTGACACCGCCATGCTCCGGCCCTCCGACTGGGCGTTTGTCCTTGGCTTAAGTTTAATCCCGCTGATCCTCGTTGAAATAAGCAAGCTGCGGCTCAGGCGCACCACCGTACCCGGGGCCTGAGTGATTAGGGCAAAAAAAAATCCCACCCCAAAAGGCAGGAGGAAAGAGAATAAATGGCAAAAACATTACTGCATTATCATATTATCGCAAACAGATAAACATTTCTATTGACGCAAACTCATAAATAAATAATGTTTTTGTGCATTTTTTTATACATACTACACAAACCTCATCTGTCATTCCGCAAACACCACACAGTTTCGCCCGTTTGCCTTGGAATCATAAAGCGCCCGATCCGTCCGCGCCAGCAGCTCTTCCAAAAAGTTCTCAGGGCTGCCGAATATCCCGGCTTCGGCCTTGATACTGATCAGGCCGACGCTGACAGTTACGCGCAAATCCCCTCTGGAGGAACTGATCCAGTGGTTCTCTATGGCGCTTCTCACTTTTTCGGCAAGGATAAAAGCGCCCTTCCTATCCGTGTTCGGCACATATATGATAAATTCATCCCCTCCGAACCTGGCCAGAATATCCGAACGGCGGAGCTTGCTTTTTATAGCCTCAACAACACTGCGCAGGACATTATCTCCGATCAGGTGTCCGTACGCGTCGTTGATAAGCTTAAAATTATCTACATCTATAAGCAAGATTGAAAATGGAATATTATAACGCTGAGAAACCAAAATCTCGTACGCCAACTGCTGCATCAAGTATCGCTTGTTGTAACAATCAGTCAAATCGTCTGTTATCGTAGCCTTTTCAAGTTTCTTATTAACGTCGTAAAGCTCTTCCTGGATCCGCAATAATTCCTCGTTTTGCTGCCGGAGGATCGCATTATTTTCATTATTCTGCTCGAGCAAACTACGCAATTCGGTAACGTCATTCAAAGTTATGATCCGTCCCAAAAGATTTTTTTTGCCGTCAAGCACCGGAGACACATGAATGGATACATGCAAAGTTTGCTCACCTATGATTTTCACTTCGGCTTGCAGACTTTTTAATTTGTTGGTATTATACTCCTCCAAAAAAATACTATCGGGGCCGTCTGCTTCCGAAAGCTGTAAGAGGTCCTTCATCTCGAAATTCCGGCCTGCCTGCGTCTTTAAAAATCTCGTTGCGCTCTTGTTAAGATCAAGAATTATTCCGTCTTTATCTATGACGAACATGCCTATAGCCATGCTGTCTATAACCTCACGCTGGGCGATGTTTACAATCCGGAACAAGTCGTACTTATTGATTGCGATTACAAAACAAACGGCCGACAATACAATCCCGAAGGAAGTCAAACCGGGGACAACCCCGAAAAGCGGGAAAAACGCCACGTTAAAAAGAATATCCAATTGAGAAAATATCATTAAGATTACAACGCCCCACATGCAAAGAGATACCTGCTTTTTCATGTTGCCTTCAGCCGCATTTACAGCAGTCTTAAATATCAAGACGGTGGAAACTAATAAATAGCCCAAACCGGAGATAAAAAAGAACCAGAATAAAGAGCCGTATGTACGGACCGCCCATCCGCCGCCGCTTGATTGCGTAAACATGAAATGCCATGGGTTGGTTGTCGCCAGTATTGAGCACAGGACGGCAGGCGCTGCCGACAGGTAAAAAAAGGACCTTTTCAAACCGTGAAATTTCCTGGTCAACACCAAAGAGAACATCAGCCAGCCGAAGCCCAAAAAACTAAGGCCAATGAACGCCACATTCAGAAAAAACCACTGCAGCTGTTGATCAGGGGTTATGTTAATGATGAAATTACAGATCGGCCACAGCATCATCAAAGAGTGAAAGGCTAAATATGCTTTGTGCAGGGTTGTGATGTTGTTTACCGTTAGCGCATAAATGAAAAGTGCCAACAATATGCAGAAAAGATAAAAATCTATCCATACAGACAGCATTTGGTTCACTTCTTTCACTGTTTGGTATGGCCCTGAGCCTGTCGTTAATTTTTGCAGAAAATGAGCGTGAAAGGACTGGAAAGCATATAAAACATTGTTTTTTGTCGATAGATGAGTTCTTTGTAAAATACACTAATTGTTTATTCAATATGCTAGATAAATTATCCTTTTTGGTGAATTGACTAAAATATGATACATACAGCTTAATATCGACAATGTTTTCGAATTTGCCATACTAAAGAATAATATATTAAAAAACATTTTAGGGCAGGTAAAATGTTTAAAACACTTTGTCCCTGCCCCAAACAAATATTTGCGGTCCATACTCAATGAAAAAGAAAACTACTTAGGATTACACCAGCTAAACAAACAAAAAGTCGCACTTCCATACAAACAGCACATAGGCCGCAACCAGGATCGCTGCCCAAAAAGCCTGTTCCCTAAGAATAGCCGGCATGGCCGCCCTCCATTTCCAACCTTTTATTTTTAGATACGAACAGGCAGCCGTCTTTGTAGGTATCAAAAGTATGCTAAAATATGAATATGTGAATCCGATTAAAATGGCGCCTGCATCAGCTTGTGTTTTCATGATACGCGGCGCCGCGACAGCGCGTGGGCAACTACCTTGAAAAGAATTGAGGGCTTCTTGATGATGAAAAGAAAACTGCTAATCACGGTCCTTATCTTGATTACCGCTGCCTCTCTAGGTGCGGCAGTGTTTTTTTACAACCAGGCGAAGCATCAGCAGCAAAGCCCTCCCGGCACGCAGACATCCGCTCCGGGCGGAAGCGAAACAAGCGACGGCGGGGACCCGGCGTCCTCAACAGGCAAAGCTTCCGGCGGCAGCGACGACAGGGGCCCGACCTCCTCAACAGGCGGAGCTTCCAGCGACAGCGACGGCGGGGAAACGTCCGGTCCGCAGACTTCCCCTGCGCAAAATCCCCTGCAGGCCCAAATCGAACAGAAATACACAGCAAGGCTGCAGTCCACCGGCTCCAGCTACGAAGGCAGGTTAAACAGCCTGCTGGCGTCCGCCGTCGCAGATTACCAGGCGGCCAAAAAAGCCGACCCCAATGCCGATATCACACCGCTGACCAACAAGTATTACGCCGCCGGCCAAGCCCTCGAGGCCGAGTGCGACGCAAAGATGTACGCCATCCTGGACGCCTTCGAGAACGAGCTGCGGGCAAACTCCTTGCCGGTGGACGCGGCCGTCAGGGCCAGAGCCGCCTATGACGCCGCAAAGAGCGACCGTGCCGGCCAAATCCTCTCCGCCAAGCCCTGATTTTCGAAGGAAGGAAGCAGGGGGACGGTTCTTGGAAGCAGGGGGACGGTTCTTGGAAGCAGGGGGACGGTTCTTGGAAGCAGGGGGACGGTTCTTGGAAGCAGGGGGACGGTTCTTTTGCTTCCTTTTTTCGAAAAAAAAGGAAGCAAAAGAACCGTCCCCCTGCTTCCTCTTTTTTATTTACTTAATAATTACGCTTTCTGAGGACTGCGCTCTCGGGGCGGCATTATTGTCGTAGAGTGTCAGCACAAAGCGGTAGGTCCCGTTTTCGCAGCCGGCGGGGACGGTCAGGGTGGCCCCGCCGCCGGTGACAGCAACCGGCAGGTCCGTCTGGCCGGCCATATTGACATAAGACGCTCCGTATTTGCGCTGCAGGGTCGACTTTACAGCGCCGGAACCCAGCGTCTCTATGTTAAAAACGACCGGGACGGCGGCAGCCGATTTGTCAAAGACTCTTGCCGCGGCCCTTGCTCTGATGGCGTATTGGCCGGGCGCCGCCACCGCCAGGGTGGTCCCGCCGCCTGCCAGCAGATAGCCGTCGCGGGGAGTCGCAGCAGCTGTACAGGCATAGGCCTTCATCCGGAGATCATAGCTCCCCGGGGCAAGCGGAGCCGCACAACCAGACATATCAATGGAAACGTTATTATCGCCAAACGCCGCCGCCGTAAAGGCATAAGGCAGGATTGAGGTAACGGCGGCTCCATTGATCTTCGCGCCTATAGGAAAAGGCACCGTTACTCCGCCCTGTTCCAATTGTAATTCACAAGCGTAACTCTTCCCGTCGGTCTTATAGTCATAGCCTTCAACCGGCGTCCTGGAAAGGTTGATATGAACCGAGCCGTTTTCCCCGCTTGCGGTGAGCGAATAGGTGTTGACGCCCGACACCGTGACAGACGGCATAGCGCCCGCAGAAGTGCCGGCGGCGGTCAGGAGCTCCACTTTGTAGGCGCCGGGGGCGATGCCAGGCGCTGTTTGGGAAAAATCAAAGATAAACAGGTATTCCTTTTCAGTTCCAGCCGGTACCGGTTCTGCAGGCGCATAGTTTTCCGTTGCGCTGCCCATCTTTATAAATTCACTCAGCGCCAGCCTTGTTCCCAATTCCGCCGCAAGGTTTTTATAATAGTACACACCGTCAACCAGCATAATAATCGAGGTATTGGCCGGCAGCGGGACCACCGTCCCTTCATTTGCCAGGCCAATGGTTTGGGTTTCCAGGTGATAGGTTTCGTTATAACGCATACTGAAGGCCGCCGTAAAAACACTGTCCGAAGTGACGGCCGCCGACGTGCCGGTTCCCAGCAGCGCGGCGGTATAATGCCTGCCTTCTTTTATGTTTGCGTTTAAAATTTCCACTGCATCGTGCGGCACAAATATTCCGGGCACCGGGATACCATTCTCATCCTCCGACCATACGTCATCGCCCGCAGGGTTGTTATCGTTCAAATGCTCGATGACTTCTTCCCAGGTCATATCCCCGATGGGCACCGCGCCGTCCATATCGTCGATATCGACATCGCCTTCGTCCGTTCCCCCCGGAGCGTTGTTGTAAGCGTTGTAGTAATAGTTGTGCCAAGCGTGCGCGGGGGTTAAATCGGATTGCGCGTAGCCTACTATTCCTCCCATTTTCCCCCAACTACTGCACGTCACTTCACCGATACTCAAATTGTTGTGTATGGCGGAACCGTCGGCGGACCAGTCTCCGGAGCCCACTATGCCTCCGATCATGTTATTTCCGGATACCGCCCCTGAATTTAAACAATTGCTCACGGTATTGTTGCTGCCCGCCTTGCCGGCTATGCCGCCTATGCAATCATCTACCCCTGTTACAGTGCCGCCATCGTTGATACAAACCGATACAAGGCCGTCCGTGAAGCCGACCACACCGCCGGTTTCCGTTTTTCCCGATACATCTCCTGAAGAAGAGGAACTGCTCACTTCGCTGCCCGTGCCGGCATACCCCGCTACACCGCCGACTTGCGCTCTTCCCGACACATTCCCCGAAGAAGAGGAATTGCTCACTTCGCTGCCCGTGCCGGCATACCCCACCACACCGCCGATAGATTTTTCACTCCCTGTCACCGTGCAGCCGCTGCTGCATCCTGTTACCGTCGCATCTATCCTGCCGGCCACGCCGCCGACATTGGAATGGCCCGTAACATTTCCAGCAGCAGAACAATCACTCACTATACTTTGGCCGGCAGCGTATCCGGCTATTCCCCCAACATAATCATTTGAAGCTTCAAACATGCCGTCGACGGTACAATCCGTTATATTCTGATATGTCTTACCGGCCACACCGCCTACAAGCTCCCGTCCCCGCACGGTTCCTGAAACACTGCAGTTAGTTATTTCATTGGCAGCGCCGGCGGCACATCCGGCTATACCCCCCGCATACTCATTTGAAGCTGTCACCGTGCCGTTGACGGTACAGTCCGTTATACCCGCATCAGTCCAGCCGGCCACACCGCCGGCATAATTTCTGCCCTCTACGGTTCCTGAAACCGTGCAGCCGCTTATTTCGCTGTTAACCGCGGCGTAACCCGCTATGCCCCCCCCGTAATTTTCTGACGCGTTTACCGAGGTATTGACGGCGCAGCCGGTGATCACGCCGTCCGTGTAGCCGGCTATACCGCCTGCATAGTGCCTTCCCTGCACGTTACTTGAAACGGTGCAGTTGGTTATTGTGCTGCCGGTATCCGCATATCCGGTTATGCCCCCGTTGTGGCTCTGTACGGCAGTTACCTTAGCGTTAACGGCGCAGCCGGCGATCACGCCGTTCGTGTAGCCAGCCACAGCCCCTGTGTATATGCCGCCTTTGACGCTGC
Organism: Pelotomaculum sp. FP; assembly: GCF_004369245.1. Taxonomy (NCBI): domain Bacteria; kingdom Bacillati; phylum Bacillota; class Clostridia; order Eubacteriales; family Desulfotomaculaceae; genus Pelotomaculum; species Pelotomaculum sp. FP. The sequence goes on from NZ_QFGB01000027.1 coordinate 34,134, forward strand.
CCGAGACGCTTACGTTTTTGATCTCACTGCCGCCGGCGGCGTAGCCGAACAGCCCAATCCAGCTATCGTTCCATCCGTTTTTATTGATATACAAACCGATTATTGCTTTGCCGTCACCGTCAAAATGGCCCTGAAAGCTTTTGTTCGAGTTTCCGATCCTCGTGAACATTTTCGGATTCCCTGACACGAAGGTACCGTCTTGATTCATCTCGTTTAAGAGAATGTCCTGGGTGAGCTTGATGTACTGTCCCGCATAGGTTATACCGCTGTTGACCCGCTGCGAAAAATAGGCGAGCTGCGCGCCGTCGCTGATCAAATAGGGATCCGTCTCCGTTCCCGTCCCGCCGGCGAAGGCGGAGGCAACGGCGCCGTTCCATAAAGGGCTTACGGCCTCGGCGGTTATGCTCTTGTACAGCAAAACAAGCGCCACACAGCATAAAAGGACAGCTATTATCGTGAATTTTAGTTTTTTCTCCATAGTTTTTGCTCCTATTGGCAAGTGACATTTGCGCCGCTTCATCATCAGGCTCCTGTTACCGTCACGCCGGTGTAGTCGGACGCCGCGCTGTCCTTAAAAAAAACCAGTTCATAGAGCGCCGCCGTATTGAGAGAAGTCGTAAGAGTTTTATTTGCCAAATCGATACTTGTCGCGTTGAGCACGATGGGGTTGGTCATGTCGGGAGCGGCGCCGTCCTGCCAGGTAATGGTTACCGCCCGGGCCTGCTGCGCGCTTTGGGCCAGTGTAATTTTCAGGGCGGCCACAGGCGAGCCTGTGTTTTCCGCTACAGTATAGGAAACAGCAGGGGAGATGATAAACCTGCCCCACAACGTTTTGGCATAGGGATAAGACGAGGCGGCGGTCACCAGCACTTCCAGGGGCGCGCCCGTGTTGGCCGGCGCAGGCACAGTCAGGCTGACTGCCTGGCTCTGTCCGACCGGACCGGCCGGGTCAATTGCGCCGCTGACGCTGCTGCCCGACGGTGAAGCCGCGGCGGTATATGTGATCTGTCGATCCGAAACATTGAGCTGATTTTCATAATTCCTGAGCTCAAAGCCGATCGTCGCCGCCGTATGCCAGTCGTGCGTGATATGATACACCGGTACGTCCGCCGCGTCTGTCAAAAGGTCGCTGGTGAAATAAAAGTCGCCCTCGGCGGTGGCGATATATGTTTTCATAACGGCCGAATAAATATAGCTCGCCCATGTAATCGTGTAAAAGGAACCGATCAACAAAGCCGCGGCGATGGCAACAACCGTTAATTTCAGCTTTTTTGCCGGGTAAACCTTTGCCGGATCAAGTCGCTTGCTGCGCATGATTTATCCACCTTTTATTATGCCTGCACGGCTGTAAGCTTCAGTACGATATAATCTATCTCGTTTCTGTATCGGTAATGATTGCTCCCGCCCGGCCAGGAGACCGTCAGTACATAAGCCTTTGTTTCTTCCACGTTGGCCGTGAACGGCTGGCTCTCACTGACATAACGGTTGCCGAGACGGTTGAAGGCAACGGCGGCTCCCCCCTCTTTTTGCAGCGTGTAGTTTAAAGGGAGGTTGCCGGTGGTATTCAGTTCCAGGGTAACGTCCTGGTTATAGCCGCTGACCGTTCCGGAGCTGTTCTTGTTGCTTATCCATATCGCAATAGTTTTTGTATCTCCGGGCGCCATGTCGTTGAAATAAAACGTGGCGGCTTCATAGTCGATAGCCCATGTTGAAAACTCAATATCCGGCGTCGTCGGACCCGAACCCGGATCACTGCTGTTTTCAGCGCCTGTATTGTTTATCACCGAGCTGAAGCGTGAAAATGAAACACCTGTAACCACAAGCGACACGATAAACAGGTATATAAAACAGTAATACAACTGCTTTAACCTTATATTCAGCTTCAGTCTCTTTTCCCGCTTTGCTCTCATTTCCGGCGCGCCTTTCATATCTATCATGGGTGGTTTTGTTATTGGGGCGCTATTTGCTCCCCGCTGACGCGGAACAGCACCTTAACCGATTCCCTGGCCTGCAGGGCGTTGACGGCAAAAGTATCGTAATCGTCATAGGCCGCCAAAAGAGAGGTCTGGCAGGCGGTCAAAGCGTCGTTGGCAGCCAGGATCAGCCCATGGTATTGCGCAAAGTGCTCGGCATCCGACAGGGCGCAGGGCGTATCCGCATCAATATCATGCGGGGGCCAGGTCCCGTCGGCGTTCGGGCTTCCGTGGACCGCCAAATAGTCTTCGACCGCGTTTGCCGCGGCATTGTACCGGTCCAGCAGGCCTCCCGGGCCGTAATATTCATCATATGCGTCCTGGTAGTAGGGCAGATATCTGCCGGCAATCTCCGTGGAAGGATCCGCCGTCACCACATGGGGCGCCGTCACTGCGGCAATATTGGTGTCATTGATATAATAGGACGTGTTCCACTGCCAGTAAACAGTGATTGTAACCTCGTCGTTGCTGCCCGCGGAAAAGTTGGGCGTCCCCGAAAAAATACTGAAATATCCGTCCTGATCGGCAGCGACGTCCTTTGGCCTGAACCAACCCGTGCCATAATATGGAGACGAGCCGGTATATGGAGAAAATACACTGGGAACAGTGTCGGTGGCGCCGTCGTTTATTTCCACCGTAATTTTGAAAATAAAGGGCGCGAAGACATCCTGGCCTGCTTCGGTGGCGATAGTAGCTTTGGTCTCCGCGGTAGTCAGCCGCATCAAGTCGGCCGCGTTCATTTTCACATCATAAGTCATGGCGACATCGGAGCCGCCGCCTCTGAAGGTAAAAGATTTCTCACCGAAATCCATCGGTTTAATACTTTGTCCATTAAATAAATCAAAGGTAAACCCCTTGTTGTAGAACTCGCCGTCAATATCATCTTCGCCTCTTGCCCCCAGATTCCATCTGGCAATCAGCGCCGCATCGCCGCCGGAATACACATCGGTATATCTTGCCATGGTCGATGATACTATATTTGAAGACGTAATTACTACAGCCACCAAAAGCGCCATCAGTATTTTACTGATCTTCATATATCATCACCTCATTTTTGTTGCATTCTTACCCGGGCTTTTCGATACAAGTCCCCGCCATAAACGCCAAGGACCAAAAGCAAAACCAGCGCCGCCATGCCTGCCGGTTTTTTGGAGACGACAACGGCCAGGCCGATTTTTGGGATCCGCAAGACCATTTTACCCGCAAACCTGTCGGCGGTTAAAAATTCATCAGCGGCATTGTTGTTATCGCCTTTCAAGGTAAACACGCCGTTTTCCTCGCTGACAATGCGGTGGGTAAAGGCGTTTGTCCCGTGTAAATAGGTGACGACATCGCCGACCTTGTATTCACCGGCAGCCTGCTCGCGGATCACTATGACATCGCCGGGATATATGGCCGGCTCCATGGAGCCGGATAAAACAACAAGGTGCGAAAAGCCAAAAATCTTCGGCACCGGAGCATGGGTTACGGCTTTATTGACACCCAGGCAGAGGTTTATCAGGATCAGCAGCGCCAATAACCCGAGCGGCACATACTTTACACAGTTAACCAACATCTCTTTGTGCTTTGGTCTCAATAAGTTTTAAGCCTCCTGTTACTCGGCTTGCGCTGTGACTTTGATCATAAGGCTGTAAGAATAGGCCGGATTGCCGGCATAGGCGGCATAATCGTTATCATTAGGGCCATCCGGCCAATTCCATTCCAGCGTGTATTTCACATTCCTGCCGCCCGCCACGGCCGTGTCCTGATAAAGCTCTTCCGGCGCACACCATACCGTCTCATTTCCGGCGACGTATACGTCGCCTGCTTTCAGGCGAAAGCGCATGGGGATTTTGTGCGCCGCGGGAAGCGTGTCGGCCGCTGTGAAGGTTACATCATAATAGGTTGAGTACCTGTTGCCTGTGTTATCCACCGTGAACTTATAGCTGCCGCTCATGCCGGGGGCAATGCGCTTGTTGGCGCCGAATATATTGACGCTTACCGCGCCGGCTGTACCGTATGAGGCGGTCGTAGCCGTGTCCAAAACGTCAAAATCGAAAGGTGAAGGCGTCGATCCGCCACCGTCGTCGCCACCGCTGCTATCTCTACCGCTGATATCTCCACCACTGCCACCGCCGCCGGCAGGAACAGGGGTGTCCGGTTGCACAGGCGGGTTGACAGGATTGTAAGGATTGACTGGATTCTCAAGATCGGCCGGGTTGGCCGGGTTGGTTGACTGCGGCGTTCCCCTGGGAGCAGCTCCCAGCTCGATCCGGTCAATACCTGTGGCCTTTCCGTCCTCCCCTTTTTTAAGATAAATGGTGATCTCCAGCACCTTGACATGCACCGCCACTTGAAAGACAATGGTACCGTCGGGGAGGCGGACGAGTTCCGCGTCCTCGATCCCGGTCGTCCTTTCAATATCGACCTTGCAGCTTGCAAGCACGTTGCCGGCTTCGTCAAGGACGCTGATGGTATGGGAACCCTCGTCGACGTCAATAAAGATGAAGTAGCCCTGGCTGTCTGTCCTGGTATAGCGCGGGTCGCTGCGGAACTCAATGAGCCCGTAGGCAAAGGGTGTCCCGTCGGTGTAGACAACCCGGCCCATTAAATCAATGCGCTGCTCAACAGGGACCGTAACCTCCTCCTGCGGGGAAAAAAAGTGATACAGCCTGCCGATAAACCCCAGGACGGGGCGTTTCACCTGCACATCGGGCAGGTTTGATCGCAAAACGAAAACATGCCCGCCCGTGCTGATGTCACGGATGATCCCGTAGGTCGGCACGGCGGCGTACACCACGATGATGGTGATGATGACCGCCAGGATGAAGTTTTTGCGCCTTCGCTCCGCATTCTCGCTATTCATCGCCTGATCCACGATATCACCCCGGTCCCTGTCGCAGAGTTAAGGCCGGCAGAATTATTGTTATATGACTCTCTTTGGGAAGAAATGTAGCTGCAGCGCTATTCTCATATAACTCTCTTACGGAAGACGCAAATGCGCGCGCTTTGCGTCTTCCGTAAGAGAGCCGAAGCTCTCTTGTAAGGCGGATGAGTGTGTCTACGTAGTAGATCCAGGCTGACTGGATACAGGCGCAATCTGTTCTGCCTTGACAGAAACATTTAAAACATAGCTAGTACGAGTTGCGGCGTCCGCAGAGTTGTCGCCAAAGAGTGTGTCTGTACCATCATTTGATGCAAATGCAGCAGTATGTGCAGCATCATCTCCCTGTTCAGCGGCGTCAAACGCCCATCTCCACGTTACTTTTTGCTTAATTGTTGTGAGAGCGTCTTCGTCGGCTACACCGGATCTTTTGAAGGTGAAGGTATTGTCTGCAGGGTTTGCGGCTACTAATGTACCAGGTGTACTAGTATTAGTGTTTGCGACCAGCTGCTTTACAAATTCATTCTCTAAACCAGCCTCGTTCACCCAGTTGCTTGAACCCTCTACCAGGTATTCGATGGGAAGACCGGCAGCGCTTCCAATATTCGTAAAGTCTACTGTTACTTTGGCGTCAACGTCCGAGAGGAAAGTCATTTGAATATAAAAATCATCGTTTACGCCGGGAGCGATAATGTAATCTCCGTTTGCTCCGTTTTGTCCATTAATGTTTGTTGAATAAAGATGACTGAATAAATCTAAAGGCTGCACCGCACTGTCCAGAGAAGCGAGAGAGTTCCCGTTTGTTCCGCCTAAAGCTTCAAACTGCCACCTTGCGATCAAGGCAGTATCCGCCCCTGCATACTCGCTGGTATACTTAGCGAAGGTGCCGCCCATCATTGCTGTGGAAATCATGCAGAGCACCAGCAGCAGTACGGCGGCTCTGACGGTTTTGCTTGAGTTTTTCATTGGTTTATCATTCCTTCCCTCATTTATTTTTTTAGGCTGTTTCTTTGGATAAATTCCTTCCGTGCTATATGAGTGCATTTTGCCGCTTTGACCTTGGCGCCGCTCATCACTCCTCTCAATTCATCAATCAATTATATTTCGTTTATTAAAAAAACGGCCGGGTTGCTATCTTTCAGCAACCCGGCCGCCATAGCTGATTTGCTTTAGGCCCGTCGGTTTTGCGCCCCCGCCTTTCGGCGGGTTAGCCCTTAAAACAAGCGGTGTTAACATTCTACTATAATTCAATTTTTTTATCTCCGCCCTTTGCCGCCCGCAGCGCCGCCAGCTCCGCTTCCAGCTGGGCTTCGCGGTCCGCTTTTTTCCTGTTGCGCCTGTTGCGCGACGTTATATCGTAAAGGATAAACAAGCAAAGGGGTGTTATAACAAAGAGCAGCATGCCGAGAGGCGTCTGCAGGAACATGGCAAACCTGCCGACCCCGGCAGCGCGCCAGAGGTAGATGCCCTCCAGGTCCGACACGCTCACCGCCTTGGCGTCGGCGCCGGTGTTGGCGTCGCCCTTGGTGAGGAAGGTTAAACCGTCCTCAGTCCGGACGTCGGTCACCCTGTGGGTAACGACCGTGTTCTTTTCGGCGCGGAAGGCGATAATATCGTCTTTGACAATTTGCTCCGGCGCTACTACCTTAGTCACAATGAGGTCTCCCGCCAGAATTGTCGGCTCCATGGAACCGGAGAGGACGATAAAGGGCTTATACCCAAAAAAATCAGGGACCTTATCCGGATATATGTATGACCTTATAATAAACGTCACATTAACGATCAAAACCAGCACAAGAAATGCACAAACAGTGACGCCAATAACGGATATTGCTTTCCCCAAAGCTGTTTTCGGCACCTTTTCCTCTCCCACTGCCAATAACCCCCTGTTAATATTTTAGATTGTAAATTATTCTATCATAATTATCCATCTCCTACATAAAATGTTTTTCTTTTTACAATAAAAAGCCGGGTTGCAATAATGCTTATCAGCAACCCGGCCGCCTTAGCTCGCATGCTTTAGGCCCGTCGGCTTTGCGCCCCCGCCTTTCGGCGGGTTAGCCCTATTATTAGTTTATGTATATTTTTTATGAAAAAGACTTCTTTTTCTGACTCAATGATCAAATAAAAACGGCTAAGTTGCTGCAACCTTTATTAGCAACCCAGCCACCCTAGCTTCCATGCTTTAGGTCCGTCGGCTTTGCGCCCCCACCTTTCGGTGGGTTAGCCCTGCAAAAAAATGTACTGCTATATTACCTATGTCATTTTACTATAATCAACCTCAATATGCAATATTTTTTTATTAAAGAAATATATCAAAAAACAGCTAAGAGTTAGCTAACCAGACAGCCGTCCACCAGACGCAGGACCCTGCCGCAGGCGTCCGCCACCCGCTGGTCGTGGCTGGCCACCAGCACCGTCTTCCCCATTTGATGCAAACTTTTCAGCAGTTCGATGATGCCCGCGCCGTTGGCCGAGTCCAGGTTCCCCGTGGGCTCGTCCGCCAGGATCAGCTCCGGGTCCAACAGCAGCGCCCTGGCGATGGCCACCCGCTGCTGTTCACCGCCGGAGAGCTCGCCGGGCAGGCGCTTTTCGGCGCCATTCAGGCCCACCCGGCGCAGCAGCTCCCGCGCGCGGTCGCGTGCGCGACGGCCGTATCCTTCAGGTATTGACGGGGCCAGCACATTCGAAAGCGCGCTCAAGGTGGGCAGCAGGCAGTAGGATTGAAAAACAAAGCCTACCTTTTCCCGCCGGTAGCGGCAGAGCGCCGCCTCGCCCAGACCCGCGATATCCTTGCCGGCGACCATGACGCGGCCGCGGCTGGGCCGGTCCAACGCCCCCAGCAAATTTAACAAGGTAGTCTTGCCGCCCCCGGACGGGCCGGTCACGGCCACAAAGTCTCCCCGGTCAATATCCAGCCGGTCTACAGACAGCGCCCTGACCGCGGAAGATCCCCGCCCGTAAATACGCTCCACATTTCTAAGCGATATCAATATATCCGCCATCGAAAGACTCCTTCCGTCTAAAAGCCGTCCCCGTTGTCAACCACGCAGGATTTCCGCCGGGGCGGCGCGGTTGGCCCGCCAGGCCGGGTAAAGGCCACCCGCCGCGCCGACCAGAACGCCGCAGGCGCAAACCAGCGCGGCCACCCTTAAGCCCGGCGCGCCGATGTCGATGGCCAGGTACTCCTTGACCGCAACCAGTCCGCCGTACCCCAGGGCAACCCCGAGCCCCGCGCCGAGCAGGCTTAAAGTTATGGACTCCACCAACACCATGCAGGCTATGTCCCACGGAGTCCAGCCGAGGGCCTTGAGAATGCCGAACTCGCGCCTGCGCTCGACCACCGACAGCAGCATCACTACCATGATCGTAAGGCTGCCGGCCGCTACCGCCACAGATGAGACCGCCAGGAAAAACTGCTTCAGGACGCGGAGCACGCTGTTTAGCGGGAGCAGCAGTTCCCGCGGCGCCACGACCTGCACCTCCGGCTTTTTCCCGCTCAGGCGCTCTTCAATCTCCCGGGCGGCCTCCTCGACGTATTCCATGCTCCCGACCTGGGCGCTGATGGCCGACAAACTGCCGGGCTTCAGGCCGCCGATATCCCGGGCCAGTTGCTCCGTGCCGCTGAAACCGCCGTCCAGCAGTTCGTTGCCGGTACGGTAAACGCCGACGACCTTAAGGTTCAGGTTGTCCGCTTCCTTACCGGGGACCTCAAACGTATAAACGCCGCCGATTTGATAGGTAACGTTTAAGAACGCAAGGTACTCCAACAGGCTCTTGCCGATTGCCACCTCATCGTCACGGGCGGGCGCAGTCCCTTCTATAATTCTCTGAAAAGGACCGATCTCCGTCCTCGTTTCATTCACTCCGTACCCGAACAGCGGCAGGACCATCGTTGCCCCTGCCGGTCGCAGGATGTTTGTAACCTGTCCCGTCACATTATTTACGTTGGGCACGTCCTTAATAATATCAATGTAGGAAACCGGAATAGAGGAGGAGCCGATACCCTGCAGCAGGCCGCCGAACATAGAACCCTTTTGGGTAATCGTGATCTGGCCCGCCAGGTTGGAAAACGTCGTTTCCACCCGTTTCTCCATCCCGGTCGTCACGGAAAAGAGGAAGGTCATCAGGGCGCAGCCAAAGGCCACCCCGAGTACCGCCAGGGCGGCCACAGCTTTTTTGCGAAAAGCGTTGCGGATGGAAAACAGCAGCAGGGACAAAGGCAACAACTCCTAAAATTTCTTTCTTCTCCGGTTTTTCGGGCAGGATCCGGCTGTGAAAACAAGAATATACATTTTCAATAATTTACTGAAAAGGATGCTACTATTTTATCATGATCCGCAAAAAGAAAAAGAAAAATCTCATTGCTTTCGTGCTGGAAATGATGAATTAAAAAAGCCCTTCAATCACAAAGGGCGTTAATCGTCTTTCAGCAGGGTTTCAAGTTGTTTGGCCCAGCTTCTGTACTTTTGCAGCGCCTTTTGTTCAGCCTGCAAAGGGTCCATTGAGCCTACTTCTATAAAATAATTAACCTGCAGCAGCCAATCGTCCATTATCTCTTTAAAGAGTTTTTTTATTTCAACCTTAACCTCATTATTCATCTTAGTCTGATCACCGTTTAAAAGGTTTTTTATCATCATCCAAGATCTTCTTATTCCATATTTATATTGCCTCTATCACACATTATTCCCCACAAGAAAAAATTGACCCGGTTTATTGGGAGTTATAATAAACCGGATCGAGTTTTGAGAGGAGCTCAAAACGAAAACCTGAAAACACAAATAATTCGCCTGGTATGAGTACGGTACAATAGAAGGCACTACGTCCACGGGCCAGCCATGACCAACCCCTTGAATGGACTAAAGCGGAAAGATGGAGTCGATTATAAGTTAGCAATATTAAAGCTGATTGTCTATGCTTATTGTCAAAAAATAGTAGAATCGCGTCTAACTATTACAAAATCTTGTCTGGATTTTCCATTGACTAAAAGTTTATGACAACAACCCCGTCCCCTTGACAGTCCCTGATATATAGCAACAGGAACGAATTTGATATATTAACATATTATGTAATTAAGCATGTATCAGGGAGTGAATTCAGATGAGCGAAGGTTTTTCAAATATTAATGAGGGGAGCAGCAGAGAAAAGGCCGTGGATTTGAACATTACTATGCTGGCATCATGCGAAATTGGGCCGGCCTCCGCACGGCAGCGCCAGCAAGAGGCGTTTCAAGTCCGCCAGGAAGCGGCCCTTTTTCAAAAGGACCTTCCCCTCCCGGGCCATCCATGCAACGGTGATGAAATTGTTTTTCCAAACAAAATCGGCAACTATTCCAAGGGGTTGCCGCACAATCAGTTGGGTGAGGTTAACCTCAATGCCTATCAGGACTTCATCAGGGCTTTAAGCACCGGTAACCCGGACGATTTTGAATTTATACCCCTGGGAGGCGTTGCCAAGCTCACCAACCCCCAGGCCGCTTATGCCTTTGAGATGGCGGGACCTGATTCCCACCATTTAGGTATGATTGCGCCGCCGGCCTTCAGCAGCGCCTGGCTTGCCGGTGAAATGGCCGAACTTTACTGGCAGGCGCTAACCCGGGATGTGCCTTTCAATGCTTATGACACCGATCCGCTCACTATCGCGGCTGCTGCGGATCTATCGAAATTCTCGGATTTTCGCGGGCCTAAAATCAATGGCGCCGTTACCACGGGAACCTTGTTCCGCGGGAATACGCCCGGTGACCTGGTGGGGCCCTATATTTCCCAGTTCCTGTGGAAGGACTTTGTCCTGGGGTCTACGCCCTTTGTCCAGCGGTATCGCACTACGGTGGCCGGCGATGACCACCTGACCGGGTATGAGGAATGGTTGAACAACCAGAACGGACTTGCTCCGACAACTATGAATCAATTCGACCCCACGCCCCGCTACATCCGCAACGGCCGCGATCTGGGCAAATATGTGCACCGGGATTTTCCCTTCCAGAGTACTCTCGTCGCTTGTTTGATCCTGCTCGGCCTTGGACAGGTCGCACTGGCCCAAACCAACCCCTATTTGCGTTCGGCAACCCAGATTGGTTTTGCCACCTTCGGCACCCCAAATATTCTGGATTTCGCGGCCCGGGCAGGGCGGGCATCCCAGGTGGCGGCTTGGTTCCAGAAATTCCTGGTGCATCGCCGGCTGCGTCCCGAGGAGTTCGGAGGGCGCGTCCAAAACCGCCTGACGGGCGCCGCCAACTACCCGATTAATCCGGAGCTGCTCAATTCACAAGCGGTTTCCGAAATCTTCGACAGGTTTGGCTCCTACCTGCTGCCCCAGGCCTATGCGGAAGGCTGCCCGACTCATCCGGCCTATCCCGCCGGTCACGCCTGCTTTGCCGGAGCCGGGGTCACGATGTTGAAGGCGTTCTTCAAAGAATCCTTTATTATCCCCAACCCGGTTGTGGCCAGTGATGATGGCCTCACACTGTTGCCTTACGCAGGGCCGCCTTTGACGGTAGGCGGGGAATTGAACAAACTGGCCGCCAATATCGCCGTTGGCCGCGATACCGCAGGCATCCACTGGCGTTCTGACGCCAGTGAAGGCCTCAAACTAGGTGAAGCGGTGGCTATCGGGATCCTGCAGGATTACAGAAGGACCTTCAATGAGGATTTTAGCGGCTTCTCCTTCACCAAGTTTGACGGCGCCACCGTAATCATCTAAGTCCAAGGGGTCAGGCTTGAACAAAGTATAGCCTGACCCCATTCCTAAAGAGCGTATTTGCGGCGGAACCTCTGCAGAATAAATAAATGATCAACAGCAGGTACATGCCCATGAGGGCAAATCCTTCCACCTTGTTATGAGACAACCCATTTGCTAAACGTGGCGGCACGAATTTTAGTTCGAGTTCATACTGATTTGCCTTTTTTGGAGCTCTATGAGGCCAAGCACTTTTAAAGCCTGATACTCTTCCGGGGTTAAACGTGACATTAAAGCGGATTTTATTTGGTTCTTTTCTGCGGTGGTAACGCCACCGTCAGCCATCTTGATAAAACCATTCAGTTCAGACATTGAAAACTTGGTCAATAAAAATTTTAAAGCTTCTTCAGTTGTAGCAAAAACAAGCTGACTGTTTGTGCCGGTTTGGGGAAGGTCGCTCGCATCGGGAGCATTGGGAACAGCATCGGGAACAGCATCGGGAACAGCATCGGGAACAGTACCGGTGTTGGGCTGTTGCTTTCTCAAATTCTGGAGGGCTCCGGCTCCCAGTTGCTCCTCAATGGTTTTTTGAACTTTGGGGTCTTCAATCAATTGATCTATCTCGTCCTTCGACAATACCTGATTGGCTATCTTATCAATTACTACTTCCGAGCCATATTTAAGGCCAAGCTTATATCCCCCTGCAATCACAATAAGAATTATGATTAACGCAAACAATAACTTTTTCATGACATTCATCCCCCCAGTCTCTATCATACCCTGGTTCTGTATGTTGGTTTGTTTGTTAATTAGGTTATTTTATCATGGGCAAGGAAGCTCTGTATAGAGCAAATAAAAATTGACGGGAAGCTGACGGACATGATTCTGAAACTGTATATGCGCTGTCGTTTATACCATATATTGGTCGTTCATGCACAGAGGATACTAAAGCCGGTTTCATTCTGATATAGTAATTTTATGGAGCTTCTCCACGGAAAAATCCGCTGCGATAATAGTATAGCAGTTTGATGGGCTTCTCCGGAGCGGGAAACTCCGAATACTAAAAAAAGGAGTGAGGATATGGCACTCACAGGCGGCTGGAAAATTCTCGATATCAAGGCATGCGATCTGCCCGAAAAGGTGGCATCGGGATTCAGCGAGGTATTCGGTGGAATGGTCGGCGCGAACTACATTCCTGTTGTGTATTGTGCAACCCAGGTGGTAGCCGGCATCAACCACATGATCCTCTGCAAGCAGACCCTGGCGACCAAGGATGCCAGCGAGGCGATTGTCAAGGTCATTCTCCACGAACAGCTTCCCGTCGACGGCGGCAAGTTCTCCCTGCTAAACATCGAGAATATTGTAAAAGGATATTAATCCACGGTGGAATTCATGGTTGGGGCTGTAACAAAAGGTTAATGGCAGCATACATAATCCCATAATGAAAAAAAGCATCCCGTATCACTGATACGGGATTGTTTTTTGGGACACATTGTATGCAATATGCTCCGGCAGCTTTGCTTCAACTTAGAGGCATAAATTCCGGTTTATCCCGACGCAGGCGAACCGTCCCCCTGCGCGTCAATCTCTTGTTATGTAGGTTGTTTCCACAACACGCAGGTTTTTTGCATGGCGCAGAAGATCGTTAGGGGTAACAAACAGAGCATTGATAGGCATATCCTGTTCTGTCTCCCGCAGGAACTGTTCCACAAGTTCAAGAAATTTTTGGACAACGGGCAGCAGCGCACGCATATCTGCGCCGGCGGGCATTTCATTGGGGTCGGATTCGGTCAACGCGGCGTACAGCTCTCGGGCCAATTGCTGGGGATCCGAACAAATGCCGCTTTCTTCCGGGCTGTGCATATCCACAAGGTTTGTATTGATGGGACCGGATTGCTCCAGCAGATCAATCAGGCGGATATTTTCATTGGTATCCCCCATATTCATGCCGTTTTGCAAATCGCCTCCCTGCAAGTGAATTTGATAATCCTCGCCGCAATCACGGTAGCACTGGTATACAAACTGGGAGCAAACCATTACCTTTTGCGCATGGCCGCGCTGTCGCAGCCTGTTAATGAACACGTCGAGTCCCTTGCAAACAGACCGCAGCACAAGATCTGTGAGTTGCTGCAGCTTTGGAGTGGGGCGTATGGCGCGGTAGATAAGAAGGCCTGCCAGCAAAAACAAAGCGGGGAAGTCGAAAGCAACCCCTTCCCGCAGGTAGGCTTCCGCTGCCTGCAGCAATGGCTGGGCCGGACGGCCGGGCTCCAGCCGCAGCAGGTAAACCTTTCTGCCTTTTTCATCTGCGTGTACGCCCGGGGACACAATCCCATGCGGCCCCATTTCCACAATCCGAAATTCCTCTAAAGCCATTGCCGAGTGACTGACGGTGGATTTGGTCAGAAATGCGATGCTCTTGCCGATCCAGTCGTCCCCGGCTTCGAAAACTAAGACATCTCCCGGTTGCATATTTAACTTCATGTCGATCCTCCTTTCTTTTGGTTATATTATGCTATAATCATAGTATAATTGTAAATACTTGCCATGGTCAGTGTTACCTACGTTTTTCAGGAGACATCGCCTTGCTGAACTACAAACAGAAGACAAACGATCACAGATTACCCGCCGCAATCCTTGCGCAAACCCTTCTGGCGCTAATAGCCGCATGTATAGTTTTGCTCTATTTGAGTCAATATGCCCGGCCCTATAGGACGGACAATATTTTCTTGCTGAGCGAAGGATGGCAATTACAAAAAGGTCCCGGCAGTATTTGGAGCAATTTGGAGCATTACCCGGCGGACATTTCTCTAAAAGCAGATGAAGCGCTGCAAATACGCCGCACGCTTTCGGAGAAGCACGCGGTGCGAGACGGCGCGCTGATGCTTGTAAGCATTCACCAGCGCATACAGGTGTTCCTGGATGAGACGCTGCTGTTTGATAATCTGGACCGGCCCCTTGAGACCGATCCGGGGGTAAGCCTGCATTTCGTGGCGTTGCCGGAGCAAGCCGCGGGGAAAAACCTGCTAATCAAAATCTGGTCGCCTTATGCTATTTTCGCCAGTTCTCTGCAGCCTGTTTATTTGGGAAACTTGTCGTCACTGCATGTGTTTGCCGTAAAGAAGTCCATATTGTACATGTTTCTTTCATTGGTATGCGTTTTAGGAGGATTCGTTTGTGCGGTATTTTCCGCGCTGCCGATGCGCTCCTATGTAAACCGCCGGGCAAATTTATTTTTCGGCCTATTCTGCATCCTGTGGGGGATTTACAGTGTTGGCCGGACTTATATTGCCTATCTGCTGTTTCCGCCTGACATCAATTCTTTTATGCGCAGTTTTACCTACACATTATATCCTGTTTTTATTATTGCGTATTTGCGCATTCGGATGGTTCACTACAAGCGGGCGACCGATCTGGTGCTGGGCGGATTTCTGGCAACGGCCTTTCTCGCGCTGGTGCTGCCGCCGGCTTTTCACCTGGATTATTACAGGTTGCTTTCCGTCATAAATCCGCTTTACCAGCTTCTGTTTTTGATTATGGTTGTCCTGCTGCTATTGGAGCTGCGGCGCGGCAATGTATTTCTGCGCTTTATTTCACCCTGTGTCGCAGCTGCGAGTATCGCCTGCTTGTGTACGATTATCGCTCAAACAATGAGATACGACGTGCTCTATAATGTGTATGTAGTTTCATTTTTCGGCATAATTTTAACCATATGGTTTTATAACCTCTACGAATTCCTGCAACAGCGCGCAAAGGATCAGGAGGAAATCCGGATCATGAAGCTTAAAAACGCGTTGACTCTGGAATATTGCGAAGCCACGGTAGAAAACTTACAACAAATCAAACTGCTGCGCCATGAAATCAACAACCATGCCTCGGCCTTGCAAATCCTTTGCGAGGAAGGCGATGTAGATAAAATATCCGCATATGTGCAGGGAATTTCCCGGTGGGAGGCCATCACTTCCCCTGTGGTGTATTCGAACCATTTTCTTCTCAACTGTATTCTTACCAACCGGTTTGCCCGGGCATATAAGCAGGGCATTAGAATAGACTACGAGGTAATGGTTCCCAAGGATGTGCCTATCCCCGACAACGATCTGAGCAGTCTGTTTTTAAACTTGCTTAACAATGCCATTGAAGCCTGTATGGGTGTGCCGGAAAACAAAAGGTGGATCCAACTGTATGTTAAAATGAAAAACGACTTTTTGCTCATTCGATGCAGCAATTCGAAAGAAAATGCGCTGACTGAAAACGGCGCAGGCTTTCTCACCACCAAGCAGGAAAAAGGCGCCCACGGCTACGGCATTCTGGTAATAAAGGCCATCGTGGAAAAATACGGCAGCCTTCTTGATATCTCCTACGACGACCGCAGCTTCACGCTCAAAACCATGCTGCCGGTTCCGCCCGGCGCCGCAAATGCTCCCCCAAAACAGGCTTAGGATGTCTCAGCCGCCATGAAAATGCGCGATCATCTTCTGCAGTGATTCCTGCCGGTAGGCCCTTCCGATGGGGACGGTGACTCCCGATAACAGGCGGAACCCGTCAGGAGACAATCCCTGAATTTTATTGATGTTAACGGCAAAACTTTTGTGGCAGCGCAAAAACACGCCCTGCGGAAGGCGCGGTTCCAGCCTTTTCAGCGTTCCGGGAATCGAAACATCGCCCTTTGCCAGGTGAAAAATAACGGTTCTGTTGAGCAGTTCGATATAGTGAATATCGTCCGCCAAAAGGATTTGGCAGCCTCCGCTCAGGGGCAGAACAATCTTTTTCGCGCGGAAATTTTGCCGGTAATCCTTTATGAGCACCTCGGCCAGCTGCTTTTTTTGCACCGGCTTGGTCAGATAATGGATGGGGAAAACGCTGTAGCCTTCCAATGAATACTCTTTGGCGCTTGTTACAAAAACGATGCCGACCTCGTGATGGCCTTTTCCGCGAAGTTCTTTGGCAAATTGCACCCCGTTCTGGTCCATCAGTATGTCCAGCAGCAGAATTTGATAGCGCGAAGGGTCGGCATCCAGTGTCTGCATCAGTGCTTTTGCGGTTGAAAACGTGTCAATTTGAAATTCGATGCCAAGCTCATTAAAAATTTCCTGTACCAGGTTTTGCATTTTGGCCAGAAAGATCTCTTCATCATCACAAATTGCAACACGATACAACACCATCCCGCCCTTCACCTGTCGCTATAAATTAGTATAGCACAAATAAAAAAACGTCCAGACGCGTAAACGAAGTCGTTTAGGCGTATTTTTGGTTGTTTGCGCATAAATCATTTTCAAAAAGAAACTGCTGAAAGAAGCCCCGCTTTCCTCATCTCATCTACGGCTTCCAAATATTGATGTTCTTCGATGAGTTTTGAGGTTGATTTTGTCCTGGCATATTGCGCCGGACGGGAGTATAATACCTTTGTCATGTAGAGGGAATTTTGGGTTGCGGATTGCATAGGGATACCTCCTTGGTAATAGGATATATATAAAACCGCCAGATGTGCGCAATCTGGCGGTTTTAGTAGGAAAAGGACTTCGTTTGCAGGGTGATAAGTCATTCCATTTCATGCTACTGTGTGTTATTATTAATATGGAAAGATGTGGCAAAGGAAGTGATTGCAATTGGAACGAATAACAGTTCTTGAAAACGACATGCCACAAATCGGTCTGTTTACAAGAACCATAACACAAGGTGATGAATATGAACTTGTAAAACAGTTTGTTGAGTATTATTGTCATCAATTTCAACGCAATAATAAAAAATTAAATCTCGCAGTATTTATAGAACCTCGGGTTTCATCTGGATTCCCAGATATTGTGCTTGCATCATACCTTCCATCAATAGTAAACAACTGGTCGGATGAACGAAAAAACCTTACAGTAAACGACTTAAAGATACTTTCTCACTTGCTGTTGACCCGTGGTGTGAACGGCTCCCATTTGATTTCAAGCTTGAAGTTGCCGGAAAAACAAACATTAACCTCGCTTGAAAAATTGCTTGATGCCAAGTTGATTTCGTATAGAAACAAATGCTGGCGTCCACGTGAGTTGCGTGATGTTTTTAGCATAATCAAGCTTATTTCAGTCGAAGCAAAAATCAACAATATTAACCGAGTTGTGGAGCAATCTTTAATTAATACATGGTTTGCGTCACATTCTTATGCACTTACAAATGTTTCAAAGCCACAAAATGAAACATTGAAAGCGTTTTCTCAACATGGTATTGGCCTTTACTGTAAGAAAAAGAGTTTTCAAAAAATCCTCGAAGCTAAACAAATAACCTTGCCATCCAGCTATCAATCACTACAGTTTAATGAGTGGATTGGCAATAATCTTGCCGTATGAGGGAGAATTGTATGAAAAGCTTTGATAAATTACGAGCTCCCTTTACAAATGTCTCTTTACTTGCAAGAGGTGTTGGTGAGATTATCGATGTAAATTGGGCTGCAATTGCCGCTCATGACATGGCATATCAGTACCCACTTTCACAAGAATGGGGTTCATTATAATGTTGTCAACAAACCCGTCCTTCTGACACCTTCTTTATTGTATCATTTTTCTCTCAAATTCTGGAGGGCTCCGGCTCGTCACAAGGTTGAGCAACAAGGCTACAAGGCTTGCATGGCACTTTTGAAACTAGCCGACAAGTATTCCATTGAGCGACTGGACGCTGCTTGCGCCAAAGCGTTATCTTATACAGAACGCCCGAGCTTTAAGAGCATTCAGGCAATACTTAAATCAGGCCGGGATAAGATTCAAGAAGAATCCTATGTATTTCCTTCCTCCTCCGAATATGGTCTTACTCGTGGAGCCGACTACTTCAGCAAGAGGATGCGTTATTCTCCGATATCCCCGAATAGTATGCGAAGGTAATCCTGCCTTCCATTGATGATTCGGGCTACGGAGATATATCCGTTCTCAACGCGGTAAAAAGCCAGATGTTTTTCGCATACAAGAAAGCGCAGGTCTGTTTTGCAGCCCGTCTTCACCTGAACAGAAGGTCCCAAAAAAGGTTGCTCCTTAAGGCGGCCACAAGAATCAAGAATACTTTTTTTGATCCTTGCCGCCGCCTGTGGATTATAAAGAACGTTTGAGATGTAGTCGCTCATCTCCTGCAAATCGTTCAACGCCTCGGGGGTATACCTGACCTTCATTTTTCAACTCCCAAACGGCTGTACATATCATCCTCCGGGATCCAGTCGGCATCGGTCTTAACGGACTGCCACCCCTTTTCAACCTCACTTACAAGCTGCTTCATCGCTTTTGCCTTAAGGTATTCGGCGTTTTCTTGCGAGACAAGGAACGGAAGACCCCCGGCATTGAGTGATTGTTGGATAAATATATTGACGGCGTTTGTCAGCGTCAGGCCATATTTTGCAAAAATCATCTCCGCTTTCTGCTTGATCTCGGGATTAATCCGCATTTGGAAGCTGGAGGTCTTGGCCGCATTCGTCACGTTAGGGGTGTTATATTCGCTCATATCTATCAGCTCCTTCATCTCTATTATACCCAAACCAGGGCCAATGTAAATACATTATCACTACATATCAGCCGGATGATCAATAAATGCCTATACACAGCCGAACGCATTGCACTCTCTCCGCGCTGCTTCACGTATTCTGTCAAGTCCGCTCAATGCTTTACCGGCGCTTTCACCCCGTCCCCCTGACACGTCCCAATATTCCGGCTAAAGAGTTGATATTGCAATGCAATTAGCATATAATATATATGCATTGAATTGCGAAAGGAGTTGATTACCGTGGCCAATACAACAAATTTCAGCGTCCGTATGGACAGCGACGTTAAAAAACAGTGCGAGATGCTTTACGGAGAGCTTGGCATGAACCTAACGACGGCCATTAATGTGTTTTTAAGACAGTCGCTTCGGGTCGGTGGTTTCCCGTTTGAGGTAAAACTGGGCACGCCGAACAACGCTACCGTCGCCGCCATGAAGGAAGCCGAACGCATTGCCGTCGCCCCCGACGCAAAACGATACAGCGATGTAGAGGAAGCGCTGAGGGAGCTTAAAGTATGACACTGGACATTGTTTACGACACAATTCAAGCAGGACTACAAGCTGGCGATGAAACGTGGGCTTGATATCGAATTGCTGGATAACATCATCCGACTGCTCGCCAGGGGAGAACCACTGCCGGAAAAGAACCGTGACCATGCGCTGACCGGGAATTGGGCAGGGCACCGGGAATGCCACGTTCAAAGCGACTGGCTGCTAGTGTACCGCGCCGATAACGGCGTTCTTGTTCTGACACTGACGCGTACGGGCTCTCATAGCGATTTATTCGGTAAGTAAAGTACGTGCACTCCCCGGCAGCTATAAACCGGCTGCTTTCAGTTTAAACCTGGAGTTTCTTCTTTATGATAAACTGAACTAAATGGAGGTGTTACTTGTGAGTTTACTAAAGCGAATAACTACCGACCCGGAAGTTTGTCACGGAGCAGCTTGTATAGCCGGGACCAGAATCCCCGTTTCAGTTATTTTAGATAACCTCGCAGCCGGCTCAAGCCGGGAGGAAATTCTGAAAAATTATCCGTCTTTATCCCCCGCCGACATAGATGCCACCCTGGCTTATGCCGCCTTACTGGCCAAAGAAGAACATTTAGCCCTTTGACCGGAGATAAGTCATGAAAATAAAAATTGACTAGAACCTCCCCATTGCAGCAGCTGAGCGGTTTAACGCTGCAGGACATGATTCTGAAACGGTATATTCTGAAGGAATAGAAAGCTGCTCTGAACTGTCGATTTAAATTCCAGGTGCAAAATGTGGTGAATGATCTAATTGCATGTATTATATTTTCTAAAATTAGCATACTATGTATTGACATTGTAAGTGATTTATCTTACAATATAAAGTCAGAAAGGAGCTGATACTATGGCAACTACAAGTGTAACAATCCGTATGGACGAAAACCTTAAAAAGCAGGCCGAAACACTTTTTGATGAAATGGGCTTGAACATGACCACAGCTATAAATATTTTTGCAAAAGCCGTTGTCAGGCAAGGTAAAATACCTTTTGAAATCGCCGCAGACCCGTTTTTGAGCGAGGTCAACCAAGCGCGTATAAGAGAAAGCCTTGAGCAGTTGAAAAGTGGGCAGGTGATGGTCAAGACAATGGAAGAATTAGAGACTATGGCCGATGAGTAAATCATTGACTTTTGCACAGAACGCATGGGAGGACTATTTATATTGGCAAACGCAGGACAAGAAAACGTTACGCCGTATCAACCAGTTGTTGCAAGATATCCAGCGCAATAACTTTGAGGGAATAGGCAAGCCGGAACCGCTCAAAGGCGATAAAACGGGATTATGGAGCCGCCGAATTGACGAAACTAACCGAATTTTATACCGCGTTACCGACACCACAATTGAGATTGTACAATGCCACACCCATTACGGCGACAAATGACGCACAAGGCATGCTCAACCTGATCAGCCTGTCGGGAGCGATAATGTCATAACCGGGAGTGTACCGGCTTCCGTGTAAATGGAATAATCTCACAAGTAATTGTACACACTAATAATGCTTTTACTCATGCGCAGGATAGGGCAACGCGGGAGCGCGACCCGAGCGGGCTTGAGGTTTGGCGAGGCGGCGGATTCCGATGGAGACCGTCGCTTTTATCTGCCGTCTTGGAAAACCAAGCGATAAACTCCNGGGGTTCGGGGGCAGCGCCCCCGATCACGAAACCATTTTACCTTGCAGCCGGTCCTCAAAAAATATCATCAGTTGCCCAATTATAATGCCCCAATCGCGAATTGGCATACTCCATTTTTTGGAGATT